>JAKQOH010000168.1 GCA_029565415.1 Candidatus Rifleibacteriota bacterium
GGCGGCCGGGGCGGGGGAGGCTGGGCGCGGTCGGGGCGGCCGGGCCGGTGCGGATGCCGTCGAGGAGGCCGGTTCCCAGATGCGGACCAGGACGTCCCTTGCGAGGGAGCCTTCCTTGGTCTTCGTGTTGTAGCGGAGTTCGCGGCCGGTGATGATCATGTCGTCCTTCCAGAGGGTGACGGGCAGGGCGGTGAACAGTTCGTCGCGCGAGAAGATGAACCGCATCTCCTCGCCCCGATACCGTTCCCGGGTCGATGTGTGCAGCCGCACATCGCCCCAGAGGCGCGCCTCGAACGGGTTCTTCATGCCCCACGAAGCCACGAGTTCGCCGGTTTTGGTCGCGACCATCCTGTCGAAGAAAAATGCATGTATCGTCGAAGCCGTCATGTTGTTCTGTGAATCATCCATATCTACCACATCCGCATACATCGTGGCATGTTCGAAACCGGCCTCGAGCTCATCGAACTTCACGTTCGTCAGGCGCATCTTCTGGCGGGCATACCGGCTCTGGACGTCCTTCTCGAGGTCGGTGCTGCTGAAGAAGATGATGCCGAGAAATCCCGCGAAGAGGAGGCCCCAGAACCAGAAGGTCATGTAGAACGGCTGTTTCATGCCCTGCGTCCCAGATCTGCGTGTTCATACCGCTCATGGAACCAGACCCAGAGATCGGGCCTTCGCCGGAAGGCCGCTTCGTATCTGGCCACGTAGGCCGCGATGCGATCGGGCATGGGGGCTTCCGTCGGGTACGCAACGGGCGGCTCGAACCGGATGTGGTGGCGGCCGGCGTCGTCACGCTCGATGAATACGGGAATGATCGGCGCGCCCGATCGCTGCGAAAGCAGAATGGGGGTCGGGTAGAACGAGGCTTCGCGGCCGAAGAAGGTGGTCAGATAGCCGCGTTCGCGGGCGTTCAGGTCGGCGAGCACGCCGATGATGCCGTTTTTGCGGAGGGTGCGGAGGGAAGCGGCGAGGTTGTGGTCCATCAGGATCCGGACGCCGCGGTTTTCGCGAAAACTGTTCATGAACTCGGTCATGCGGTTGACGGCCTGGGGCCTGGCGATCGCGTAGATCGGATAGCCGAGCCTGGCCATGGTGTAGCCAATCAATTCCCAGCTGCCGAAATGGCTGGCGAGGAGAACGATGCCTTTTCCCTGCGCAAGGGCAGCGTCGAGGTGCTCCCGGCCGGTGACGGTGATGAACGAGGGGTCCGCCTCGAGGAGCTGTTCGTAGAAAAAAATTTCGAGCAGGCTCCGTGACTGGTTTTTTTCTATGCCTTCAAGAATAGAATCTCGACGGTCCGCGAACTCGGCGGGAAGGAGTTCGGCGGCGCGCTGCATCTGCTTCCGGAACACGAGTCGCATCGCCTTGCGCAGCAGCCGGGCAAGGCGCGGAACGACGCGCGGGGGAAGCCGCACGAGCCCGCGATACAGCATCTCGACGAGCCATGCGCGCGCGTTCCTTCGGAACGCCTTGAACCGGTCACGCCAGGTATTCGTCAACCAGAGCCTCCAGGCGCCCCTGGTGCATGAGCATCAGGTCGACGGCTTCCCGGACGGCCCCTTTGCCGCCGTCCGAGCCGAGCACGAAATCCGCATGCAGCCGGACCACCGGGTGCGCGTCGGCTGGGGCGAAAAACAGGCCGGTGCGGCGTTTCGCCGGCAGGTCGTTGAAATCGTCGCCGATGAACGCAACCTCCTCGGGTTTCAGGCCGCGGCGGGCGATGATTTCCTCGATGACCGCGGCCTTTCCGCTCACGCCCTGGTGGAGTTCGTCGAACTTCAGCTCGCCGGCGCGCCGGGAAAGCGCTTCGGAACTGCGCCCGGTGACGGCTCCGCAGAGGTTGCCGGCTTTGCGCCAGAGAGCGAGGCCCATCCCGTCTTTCGTCGAGAAGAACTTGAACTCGTCGTGGCCGTTGCCGAGGGCGATCCGCCCGTCGGTCAGGACGCCGTCGCAGTCGAAGAGCAGAAGTTTGATGCGCGCGCAGGCGCGCTGAAAATCAGTCGTGTTCATCATGGCGGGGTGACAAGGTTATACCAGAATGCGGCATGCCTGTAAACGAACCCTCTGAAAATTCGGGTTTCTCCCTTCTCGGGGAGCGTGACACCGGAGAGCCGCTCTCGTGTCCGGAGACTCCGGACGTGTCGCGAGTGCGAACGCGCCGGTCATACATGATAAAATATATTATAACATCGGTGCCGGGTTGTGAGGCATGCCATGTCCGGGATATCATGCGTCGCGGTCGGGACGGACAGGCTTCCTTCACGCATTTACAAACATTTACTTTTTTTCACGGGGCGTATTCGCAATAATGGGCAGCGTTCTGAGGTGAACGGAAGAAGAGCCAGGCCATGAAACGAATCCTTGCACTAGATGATGACTGTGAGCTTTGCGAGCTGCTTTCGGAGTTTCTGACCAACGAGGGGTTTTCGATCGAAACCTGTCGTGAGCCGGCGGCGTTTTTGGAGCTGCCGTACGGCACGGCATTCGATCTGCTCATCGTCGATGTCATGCTGCCGGGAATCGATGGCTTCGAGGTTCTCCGGCGGGTCCGGGCGACATCGCGAGTGCCCGTGATCATGCTGACCGCACGAGGGGAGGAACAGGACCGAGTGCGCGGTCTGGAACTCGGGGCGGATGATTACCTGCCCAAACCGTTCAGCCCCAGAGAGCTGGTCGCCCGCATCCGGGCGATCTTTCGCCGGCTCGAACCGTCGGGAACGCCCGGAAATGAAGAAGTTCTGCAGGTCGGTGATCTCCGGATGCACATGAACAGCAGGAAAGTGTTCCGCGGCACCGAGGAGATCGGTATCACGCAGATCGAGTTCCATCTTCTGGAGCTGCTGATGCGCTCCCCGGGCCAGCCCGTCAGGCGGCAGGATCTCGCTCTGCAGGCCCTCGACCGGACGCTTACCTACGAGGACCGCAGCCTCGACATGCATATCAGCAATCTCCGCCGGAAGGTCGGAAGCAAGACCGCCAAGGGCGAGCTCATCCAGACCGTCAGAAGTGTCGGCTACATGATCGCGCTCCTGCCGAACGTCGAGCCATGAAGCGTTTCCAGGGCATGGGCATCTTCACGCGGATCGTGATCTGGTTTCTGATCACCAGCGGAGCGATCCTTGTCGTCCTGAGCGGACTGCTCATGCATGTGCATGCCCGGGCCGAAAACGATCGGCTGGCGATGTGGAGCGACTTCATGGACGAGCAGGGCCGGCTGCTTGCCGGCCTGCATGAAAAACTCCCGGACCAGACCGTCGATGAGCTCGAAAACCTCAAGCTGATCCCCCTGTTTCTGTATGATTCAACCGGCAGGCTTCTCTTCGCGCCGAAACGGCTGAGGCACCTTTCACGCGCGGAGGAAGAGAAGGAGCGGGATGACGTCATTCACAAGCTGGGAGCGCTTGTTCCCCAGGTGAAAACCGCTTCCGAAGCGTATCAATCATTCACGATCCTGGGGGAAAGCTATCTTGCCCGGCGGCTCGATGCCGGAGTGTCCGAACCGACCCGCACGACGCGGGAAGTGGGCCGGCGGCGCCCGGATGGCGCAGTCCAGCCGGACCCCAGGACCGTCTTTTTGCGGTTGAAGGGGAAATCCCTGCTCGATCTGCGGGGACTGTTGCTGGATGAGCGCATCGGCTGGTGGGTGGCTTTCATTGGCCTGATCATCGGATTTCTCTGCTTCTGGCTCACCCGCTCGTTCGTCAAACCGATCGTCGAGTTTCAGCGGACAAGCAGGACCATTGCCGAGGGGCGGTTCCATGCCCGTCTTCCGGCGGAACTGACCGGCCGTTTCGACGAGCTCGGGGCCCTGGCGGCCGATTTCAACTCGATGGCCAGCAGGATCGAAGCCACGATCAGGGACCAGCAGCAACTCCTGTGGGATGTTTCCCATGAATTACGGACCCCATTGACCCGCGTGGGACTGGCTCTCGAGCTGATTCGCCAGGCTCAACCCGAGCATCGGGAGCGGCTGATCGGGAAGATGGAGCGCAACGTCGTCAAGCTGAACGGGCTTTTACAGCAGATTCTCGATTTCGCGCGGCTGGGCGGGAACGCCGACATGGTGGTGGAAAAGAAGCCCGTTCTTCTCGGACGCCTGATCGAGACCGTTGTCGACGATGTCGGCATCGAGGCAGACGCGCATGAACAAACGATAACAGTTGTGCCCTGGCCCAGGGATGTCGTCGTCGAGGGGGCGGAAGAGCCCCTACGCAGGGCTGTCGAAAACGTCCTGCTCAATGCCATCCGGCACACGCCGGCAAAAACGGGGATCCGGGTGAGCCTGAACGCGGATGATGCATCCCGGATGGCCGTCATCACGGTTTCCGATTCGGGCAGGGGCGTGCCGGCCGATGAACTGCCGAAGCTGTTCACGCCTTTTTTCCGGGGATCGGAGACCGCCGATGAACCCCCGGGCGGGTTCGGGCTTGGTCTGGCCATTGCCCAGCGCGCGTTTCAGGCGCATGGCGGGCGGATCACCGCAAAAAATGGCGAGGGCGGCGGATTGATGGTCGAGATGCACATCGGTTTTCAGGGATATGAAACCGCCAAGCATAAATAACTATACAAATAGAAAACTGGCTGTCCCCCGGACGGGAGAAGCTGGAATGACGAAAGGGACACCATGAAACGCGTTCTCTTCTACCTCGGAGTTGTAGCAGTGGTGGCGACGGTCGTGTATTTCACGATCCAGGCGACGTGGCGGTCCGGCAAGGCCCCTGCCAGGCGCGGCTCCGGAGGCGCGGTAGCCGTTGCCGTCGAAGTCGCCCCCGTTCAGAAAAAGGACATGGCCGACGAGGGGCGTTTCACGGGATCGCTTCTGCCGAGATCCCGCTTTGTCGTGGCTCCGAAAGTGGCGGGGCGCCTGAACAAACTCGCCTGCGACGTTGGTGATACGGTCTCCCGCGGCCAGGTTCTCGCGGAGATCGAAGACGAGGAGTTCGTTCAGGATGTCGCCCAGGCCGAAGCCGACCTCGCGATCGCACGGGCCACCCTGACCGAGAGCATGGCGATGCTGGATATCGGCCGCCGCGAGTTCGAACGCGTGAAGGCCATGCGCCAGCAGAAAGTGTCATCCGAAGCAGAAGTCGATGCCGCGCAGGCCCAGTACAAGAGCCGTGAGGCAAAGACGGAGGTCAGCAAGGCCCAGGTGCTCCAGAAGGAAGCCGCCCTGAAGACCAGCCGGATCAGGCTCGCCTATACGAAGATTCAGGCACTGTGGGACGAAACCACGCCCACGCGGCTTGTCGGCGAGCGGTTTCAGGATGTCGGAGCCATGCTTTCGGCCAACACGCCGATTCTCTCGCTGCTCGACATCCGGATGGTGATCGCCGTCGTCGAAGTCGTCGAGCGGGATTATTTCCGGATTCACGTCGGCCAGGAGGCGCTCATCACCACGGGCGCCCTTCCGGGGCAAACCTTCCGGGGGAAAGTCGTCCGCATGGCGCCTGCTCTCGATGCGGAAACACGCCAGGCGCGGGTCGAGATCGAAATTCCGAATCCGGATCTCCTCCTCAAGCCGGGCATGTTCGTGCGGACCCAGATTCAATTCTCGCAGCACCCGAACGTTCTCGCCGTTCCGGCGTCGGCCATCGTGAGCCGGGAAGGGGCGAAGGGCGTTTTCCTGATCGACCGGGAAGGCCAAAAGGCTGTCCTGACACGGGTCGAGACCGGGATCACCCAGGGGGATTTCGTGGAAATAGCCTCACCCACGCTCGTTGGAGACGTCGTCACCATGGGGCATCACCTTCTCGAGGATGGGTCGCCCGTTCTCATCGCCGGTGCAGAGGCAGACAAGCCGTCCGGCCGGAAAGAGGCGAAGTAGGCCATGAATCTCTGGACAACGGCTGTCAACCGTCCGATCGGCACGACCATGCTGACGCTCATGGTCGCCGTGTTCGGACTGGTTTCCCTCTACCACCTTCCCATCGATCTCATGCCGGATATGACCTACCCGGTCATTTCCCTCTCGACCAAGTATGCCAACGCCAGTCCGGTCGAAGTGGAAACGCTGATCACGCGGCCGATCGAACAGGCGCTCAGCGCGGTTCCCGGTGTCGACGAGATTTCCTCCGAGTCCACCGAAGGCAACAGCCGGGTGCGGGTCTCGTTCAACTGGGGAACCGATCTGGATGCCGCGGCCAACGACATTCGCGACAGGATTGACCGCATCATCGCCCGTCTTCCCGAAGACGTCGAGCGGCCGACCCTCCGGAAGTTCGATCTCTCGGCGACCCCGATTCTGATGATGGGCGCATCGGCGAGACTCGATCCCGTCCAGCTTCTGAGGCTGATCGAAGACCAGGTGAAATACCGGATCGAGCGGATCCCCGGCGTGGCTTCGATCGACATCCAGGGCGGGCGCAAGCGGGAAATCCATGTCAACCTGCTTCCCGAGCGGCTCAAGGCGTTGAATATCCGCGTCGACCAGGTCGTCACCCGCCTGAAGCAGGAGAACCTCAATCTCCCGGCGGGCATCATCGAAGCGGGCAATTACGAACTCACCGTGCGAACCCCCGGCGAGTTCTTCCGGGTCGACCAGATCAACGATATCGTCATTCTCGAGAGCGGCGGGTCCCGCGTCAGGCTCGGCGAAATCGCCCGGGTCGAGGACCGATGGGAGAAGGCCCGCCAGGTCATCCGCATCAACGGAGAGCCCGGGGTGCGCATCTCCGTCAACAAGCAGTCAGGGAAGAACACCGTCGAGATCGCCGACGCGGTCCTGGCCGAGATGAAAAAAATCAACCAGGATATCCCCCAGCTCAAACTGACGACGATTACGGATAGTTCGAAATATATCAAGAGATCTATCAATAACGTCAGTTCGTCGGCCGTGGAAGGCGGCTTCCTCGCCGTGGTCATTCTGCTCATCTTTCTCGGTGACCTCTGGAGCACGTTCGTCATCGCCATCGCCATTCCGCTTTCGATCATCGCGACATTCGCCCTGATGTATTACAACGGGTTCACCCTGAACATCATGTCCCTGGGCGGCGTCGCGCTGGGCATCGGCATGCTCGTGGACAACTCGATCGTGGTGCTCGAGAACATTTTCCGGCTGAGGGAAAACGGACAGAAGCCGATCGAAGCCGCCATCAACGGGACGGCCGAGGTCGGGGCGCCGATCCTGGCGAGCACGGCGACCACCGTCGTGGTGTTCCTGCCGCTGCTGTTCGTCGAGGGGATGACCGGGGTCATGTTCAAGCAGATGTCGTGGGTCGTGGGATTTTCGATCACCTGCTCGATTTTCGTCGCCATCACGATCGTTCCGATGCTTGCCGCGCGATTCATCCGGATCACGGAAAAAGGGTCGGGCGAGAAGCCGCCGGTGCTGGCGTCTCTGGCACGGCGATTCATCGGGTTTTTCGAGCGGCGATACCTCGAGATTCTCGGACTGGCGCTGCGCTGGCCGAAGATGGCCGTCGCGTCCGTCCTGACCGTGCTCGGCCTCACACTCCTCTTGATTCCCGGCATTCCGGCCGAGTTCATGCCCACCGCCGACGAAGGCGAAGTGCGCGTGACGGCGGAAATGGAAGTCGGGACACGCCTTTCCCTCGTCGAGGAAAAGATGGTGGAGGTCGAAGCCCGTATCAGAAAAGCCGTTCCCGAACTTACCGACATCGTGTACAGCGTCGGCCAGGGTGGGGGCGGCGGAGGGGGAGGCCGCGGGGCGGTCAACGCCGGAGAAATGCGGATTCCGCTGGTCAGCAAGGACAAGCGGAAACGCTCGAGTGCGCAGATCGCCTTCGAACTGCGAAAAATACTTGCTGATATTCCCGGCGTCCGGATCCGGACCCGCGAGGGCTCGGGCATGTTCATGATGCGGATGGGGGCCGGCACGGACAAAGTCCAGGTGCAGGTCCGCGGCAACAACCTCGAAACGGCGGACCGCCTCGCCAAACGGGTCGAGGGGCTGCTTTCCAAAATCGACGGGATTTCCGATATCCGGCTGAGCCGGGAGTCCGGTGCCCCCGAGCGGCTGATCTCCATCGATCGCCAGCGCGCGGCCGATCAGAAGCTCACCGTATCGAAAATCGCCGAGTATCTCGAAACGGTGCTTTCCGGTTCATCCGCCGGGAATTACCGCGACAGCGGGGACGAATACAGAATTCTGGTCAAGGGCGAAGAGCCCGAGCGGATGAACCTCGATGACATTCTCGATCTCACGATTCTGAATTCAGCCGGCCGGCCGGTCGCGCTGCGGAACGTCGCCTCCATCGTCGAGAGACAGGGGCCCATCCTGGTCGAGCGCATCGACCAGGAGCGCGTCGTCAACCTGACGGCCGATCCGGGGATTCGTTCCCTGGGCACGGTTCTCGCCGAGGTCGGGGAAATGCTGAAAAGCATTCCGCTGCCGAACGGGTTCAGTCTGAGTATCGGCGGCGATTACGAGGAGCAGCAGAAGTCGTTCCGGGAACTGCTGTTCAGTTGTATTCTGGCGGTGTTCCTGGTCTACATGGTCATGGCGATCCAGTATGAGTCGGTGCTCGATCCGCTGATCGTCATGATGACCGTGCCGCTTTCCACGATCGGCGTCATTCTGGCGCTGTTCATGACGGGAACGAGTTTCAACGTCCAGTCGTTCATCGGCTGCATCATGCTTGCCGGCATCGTGGTGAACAACTCGATCCTGCTCGTCGATCACTCCAACATGCTCCATCGCGAGCAGAAGATGCCCCTGCTTCCCGCGCTCATGGAAGCCGGCCGCGACAGGTTCCGGCCCGTGATGATGACCGCGCTGACGGCGATTCTCGGCCTCGTGCCGCTCGCCCTCGGATGGGGGGAGGGCGGCGAGGTCCAGGCCCCCCTGGGCCGCGTCGTCATCGGCGGACTGATCTGCGCCACCTTCATCTCGCTGGTCATCATTCCCGCCGTGTATGCTCTGTTCTACGCAAAATCCTCCCCGGAAGGTGAAGCCAATGCCTGAGAGAAACACTCTTCTTGCCTGCGCCATCCTCGTTCTCGGGATCTTCTCCGCCTCATCCGCGGCGGAACAGGAATTCCCGGCATCTGAAGCCGCCGATCTCGCGTCTGTGGCCTTGGCATCGGCTTTCGAACGGAGTCCGGGCGGTTCCGAAACGGTCGAACTCCCGGATCTCGTCGCGACCGGGCCGGTTGCCCTCCTGCTGCCGATCGCCTCCGAGTCCCTCGCGTTCGCATCGGAAACGGCCTCCATTTTCGCGTCGGCGATGCCCGAACCCGGGAAGTTCCTCAAGCTTGGACTGGGTGAAGCGGTGTTCTCTGCCCTGGAACGCAACCGTGGGCTCGCCGTCCAGCGGTTCGACGTCTCGGTGGTGAAAACCGCGATCGACGAGGAACGAGCCGCGTTCGATCCTGTTGTATCCGGATCGATATCGAATTCGGACCGGCTCGGCAAGCAGATCATGCAGACGGGGGCTCTTGGCGACAACGTCAGCAACAGGACGGACGGCACGATTGACGTGACCCGCCGTTCGCCTTCCGGAACGAGCACCTCCCTCTCCCTGACCGGCACCCGGACCCGTTCGGCGCGGGCGCCGAACCTGTTCGGCACGCGGATGGGCCTCGACATCACGCATCCGCTCCGCCGGGGCGCGGGAACGACCGTGAATATGATCGCGGTCAACCAGGCCAAACTCGATTTCCAGGCTTCGAAACACGAACTCGAAGGATTCGTGCTCGCCCTCGTCGCGGAGGTCGAGAAAAAATACTGGGACCTCTTCCTCGCGATGCGGGAACTGGACATCGTGCTCGAGTCGCATCGCCTGGCCGTCATGCAGCTCGAAGAAACGAACAAGAAGATCGCCCTCGGGAGCATTTCCGAGTCGGAGCTTGCGGCCGCCGAAGCCGAGGTCGCCCTTCGCGAGGAGGGGATCATCGATGCCCAGAGCCGTCTGGAGGCTTCCCGCATTGCTCTCCTCCGCATCGCCAACCCCGGATCGGGATCGTTCTGGGATTTCGATCTCGAGCTGACGGATGTTCCGGACATCCAGAACCCGGTGATAGCGAATGTCCGCGAGCATGTCGAGACGGCGCTCGAGAAACGGCCAGAACTTCTCCAGAGCAAGATTCTGCTCGACAAGGGCGAGCTGGATTGCGTCCAGACGAAGAATGGTCTTGTGCCGCGCCTCGATTTCTTCGTGACCCTGGGCAAATCCGGATACGCCGAGACCTTCGAAAAGAGCGCCACGGAGCTCGGCATGAAGGCCTACGATCTCGCCGCGGGGCTCGAGTTCGAACTCGAACCTGGTCGCCGGGCCGCCCGGATGAAGAATGAGCGGGCGCGTCTCTCGGTGGAGCGACAGAAAGAAGCCCTGCGGAATCTGCGGCAACTGGTTCAGGAAGAAGTGCTGAAGGCATATCTCGAAGTCCAGCGCTCCCAGCAGCAGATGAAGGCAACGGCCAAGACCGTCGAGAAACAGCAGGAGAAGCTCCGCGTCGAACAAATCAAGTTCAGCCTCGGGAAGACCACGGCGTTCCAGGTCGCCCAGGCGCAGCGTGACGTCGCCGACAGCCAGACGTCCCAGTTGAGAGCCCGTATCGGCTACATGAACGCCCTCAACGACCTGTGGAGATACGACGGCACGCTGTGCGAGCGTCTGGGAATCACGATCGACTCGGAGCCGCGCCCGGCCCCGTAACGCCAAAACAAGCCCGGGCGCGTCCGTTCCCGGAGTGGAGCGCCGGGGCCGTTTCTGGTATACTGCGCGATCCATGAAAGCGCTCATCGGGGCTTTTTTTCTCGCCTGGATGCTCGGCCTGCTCCTCGTGCCGATGGTCCGGAGGATGGCGATCAAGCTCGGGCTCGTCGACCGGCCCGGGTCACGCAAGATCCATCGCCATCCGGTTCCGCGTATCGGCGGCCTTGCGATCTACACCGCCGGCATCATGGGGGCGCTGCCGTTCCTGTCGGATGACATCAAGACGACGGGCGTCATGCTGGCCGGCACCTTCATCTTCCTGGTCGGCCTGATCGATGATTTGATCGATCTGCCCGCGAAAGTGAAGCTCGCCGGACAAATACTAGCCTGTATAATATTGGTTAGTTTTCAGGTCCGCATCGACTTCGTCACGGATTTCATCACCGGAAAGGGGCTCGTCGCGCTCGGTCTGCTGACGCTGCCGCTCACGTTCGCCTGGGTCATCGGCCTGACCAACACCGTGAACCTCGTCGACGGGGTCGACGGCCTGGCCGGCGGGATCGTGTTCATTGCTCTCGCGACGCTGATCGGGGTCCGGCTCCTGTCGCACCATACGCAGGATGCGGTCGTCATCGGCAACGTGCTGGTGCTGACGGCGGCGATCATGGGGGCCCTGCTCGCGTTCCTCCGATACAACGTGCATCCGGCCTCGATCTTCATGGGGGACTCGGGAGCCTACTTCCTGGGCTTCATGACCTCCGCGCTGTCGGTCGCCGGCGCCGCGAAAGGGACGATCCTGCTGCCGCTCGTGATCCCGCTGATCGCGTTCGGGCTGCCGGTGCTCGATGTCGTGTTCGCGATCCTGCGCCGGTTCTTCCGCAAGGTGCCGATCTTCCAGGCCGACAAGGAGCATCTGCATCATCATCTGCTCCGGCTCGGGTTTTCCCAGGCCGACACGACCCGGTTCATGTGGATGGTTTCGAGCTGTTTCGGTCTGCTCGCGCTCCTGATGGCCGATCTGCGACACCGGGGCCTCGAGGCGGCGATCCTCGCGGCGCTCGTCCTGCTGATCGCCGCCTGCGTCGTCTTTTTCGTCAACCGCACCCATGACAAGACCAGCCGTCACCTTCCGTAGCGTCCTGCTGCAGGATGCGGCGGTCGGCCACCTGCGCCGCTCGCTCGCCCGCAACCGGGTGGCCCAGACGTATCTGTTCACCGGCAGCCCGTCGGTGGGCAAGGGGCTGACGGCCCTGGCGTTCGCCGCGACGCTCCAGTGCCTCGAGTCGGGTGTCACGGACCAGAACGCCCTCCCGGAAGCCTGCGGCGGCTGTCTCTCGTGTCGGCGCATCGCGGCGGGCTCGCATCCCGACGTGACGACCGTCACGGTCCAGGGCAACGACATCCGCATCGACCAGGTGCGGCGTCTGCAGGAACTGGCCGTTCTCCAGCCGAACATGGGCCGGTGGCGGATCTTCATCATCGATCCCGCCGACCGGCTCAACGACTACTCGGCCAACAGCCTGTTGAAAATCCTCGAAGAAGCGCCTCCGCGGGCCATCTTCATCCTGCTCGCCGAGAGTCCCGAACGCGTGCTTCCCACGGTCCGGAGCCGCTCGGAACAGGTGGTGTTCCGGACGCCGTCCCACGAGGAAGCCCGGCGGGCCCTCGCCGATGCAAGCGGGAAGCCGGCCGCCCAGGCCGCGCGGTGCTATGCCCTTGCCGGCGGCGCGTTCGGAACGGCGTGGCGGCTGCTCGAGGCAGGGGTGCCCGAGGCGGCCGGCGTGATGGGGTTGAGGGCGGCACATGTGGCATATCTCGAGGCGCTCCTCGCGGGGGGCGCGGCGACGCGCGCGCGGCTCGAGGCGGCACCGTCGCTGGAGGCGGCCCTCCAGGAGCTCGAAGCGGCCCGTTCCCGGGTCGATCCGGGGCTGGCGGCGGCCCTGCATGCGTTCACGCGGGGCCTCGTCGTCGGCGTCGGCTTGCCGGCCGCGTTTCCGATCCTGTTCACCCGACTTTTCCTCGAGGCCGTCGAGTCGGTCCGCAAGGATCTGAAAAAGGAAGTCGACGCCCTGATCGCGAAGCAGAAACAGGCCTACAGCCCCGGTCTGCTGAAGGAGATCGAGGACCAGTGCGGCGCGGCGGTCTCGGGCTGGGCCGGCCGCCAGCCGGCTTCCCTGCTCGAAAGCCTCCTGCGGTGGTATGAAGACGCGTATCATCACGGATTCATCGAAGACGACGCTTGTCTCTTGAACCTCGACCGGAAAGACGATATCATGGCTGTCACCGCGGCCCGGGGACCGGCGTTCATCCATGCGCGCCTGCAGCTTCTTCATCATGGTCTCGAACTGCTGCGGCGGTTCGTCCAGCCCGCTCTGGTGCTGGAACATGTTCTTACTGACATCGGAGGACCGAGTACGTGAGCCGGTACGTTTCATTGCGTTTCAGAAAGCTGCCCACGGTGTGCTGGCACCTCGAGCCGCAGCTGGAGCTTTCCCCCGGCCAGAAAGTGGTTGCGAAGACCGTTCACGGCCAGGAAGTCGGGACGGTGCTCTCGGTCCTTCCCGAAAACACGGACCCTCGCACCCCGACCGAGCCGTTCGTCCGCGACATCCTTCGCGTCGTCACCGACGAGGATCGCGCCACGCTGCAAGAGATCTGCCGCAAGGAGCGCGAGGCGTTCGTGCGTTCCCGAGAGCTGACGATCCAGCACAAGCTCGAGATGAAGATGCTCAAGACCGAGTATTTCTTCGACCAGAGCCGTCTCATCCTGTATTACAAGTCGGATATCAAAGTGGACTTCCGCGATCTGCTCAAGAGCCTCGCGGGCGCCTTCCGGACGCGCATCGAGCTGCGTCAGATCGGGGTGCGCGACGAGACGAAGCTGCTGGGCGGCCTCGGCTGCTGCGGCAAAGAGGTCTGCTGCGCCCAGTTCATGACCCAGTTCACCCAGGTCTCGACCAAGATGGCGAAGGACCAGAACCTGAGCCTGAACCCCGTGAAGCTGTCGGGAATCTGCGGCCGGCTTCTCTGCTGCCTCGGGCATGAGTACGAGTATTACGCCTCGTTCCACGGCAAGTTCCCCAAGATCGGCGCCGAGATCGTCGTCGGGCCCGAGAAGGGCCGCGTCCTCGATCTCAACTACATCACCCGCACGCTGCTGATCGGCTACTGGGACCGTCGCAAAGTGACGGTCACGCTCGACGCCGTGAAGGGGCGCAAAGACCCGGCGACCGGCCGGAACATGTGGTGGATCCAGGAAGAGGGCCAGCCGGAACCGGATCTGAGCATCCTGTTCCAGCAGTTCGTGCCCCCGCCCGCAAAGGGGCGCGGCAAGGACCGGCCGCCGCGTGACGGAAAGCCCGGAGAGCCGGCTCGCCCGGCCCGGGAGGCGACCGAACGGGATCGCCCGCCCGCCGCTGCCGACGCAGCCTCTTCCCCCGCCGAGCCAGAGCTGACGGACTCCTCGGTGCCGGCCGAATCCGTCAGCGAGCTCGAAAAAATCGATGGAGCCGTCCCCGCACGGCCACGTCCGGAGCGGCGGAATGACCAGCCGCCGCGCGGCCCCGGCGGCCGCCCCGATCGCGGACCGTCACGACCGGGCGAGCCCCGCCCCCGCCGAGACCAGGAGCAGCGGCCCCGTAACGAGCGCCCCGACCGTGACCGCCGGCCGGGTGGCCTTCCGCGCGAGGGGCAGCCCCAGAATCCGGGTCCGCGTCCCAGCCAGGGACAGGGCCAGAACCGCTGGAACAGCCGCCAGGGCGGAGGGGCCCGCCCCCAGACGCCACCCGCTGCCGGCCCGGCCACCACCCCGCCGGAGCCGGCTCCGCAGACCACTCCGGCCCCGACCCCACCGCCCGCAGACGGCGGTCCGAAGAACGACGAAAGTTGATCACTCCCCCGGTGGCGGCCGTTGCAGGCCAGACACCGGGCAGAAACGAGGGAACAGCGTGCCAGTAATCGGTTTGATCGCAGGGAACGGACGATTCCCCCTGTATTGCGCCCGGGCCGCCCGGGAAGGGGGCTACGAGGTCATCGCCGTCGCCATCAGGGAAGAGACCTCGCCGGAGCTCGAAAAAATAGTTGACCATATACGCTGGTTCCACGTCGGCGAGCTCCAGGGGATGATCGACACGTTCCTCGGCCGCGGCATCGACCGCCTCGTGATGGCCGGCAAGATCACCAAGACCCACATGTTCAACACGCTCCGGCCCGACGCCCGGCTGATGCGCGTGTTCGAGAAAACCCCGATTCGCAACGACGATGCGTTGCTCAAGGCGCTCGCCGACGAGTTCGACAGTGAAGGCATCCACGTCTGCGACTCGACGCTGTTCCTCACCTCGCTCCTGCCCGAGAAGGGGCCCCTCACCCGCCGCCATCCGACCCAGGAGGAGTGGCTCGACATCCAGTATGGCCATGAGATCGCGAAGAAGATCGCCGGGCTCGACATCGGCCAGACCGTCGTGGTCAAAAACCGGGCGATCCTCGCCGTTGAGGCGATCGAGGGGACCGACGAGGCGATCCTGCGCGGCGGCAAGCTCGGCAACGGCGGCGTGACCGTTGTGAAGGTCGCGCGGCCCGATCAGGACATGCGGTTCGACCTTCCCGTGATCGGTGTCGACACGATCCGGACGCTGATCCAGGCGAAAGCCCGGTGTCTCGCCTTCCAGGAGCGCAAGACGCTGCTTCTCGATCGTGCCGAAGTCATCGCCAGGGCCGACGCGGCCGATCTGGCGATCGTCGTGGTCTGAGCGGAGAGAGCCATGAGCGAACCCATCAGAGTCGGCGTCATCGGAACCGGACACCTCGGGAAACATCACGCCCGCATCATCGCCGAAATGCCCGGCGCCAGGCTGATCGGCGTGGCCGACACGAACGAGTCGATCGGCCGCGAGGTGGCGGACCGCCACGGCGTTCCCTGGCACAAAGAGTTCGAGGAGCTCGAAGGGAAGGTCGATGCCGTCTGCGTCGTCGTGCCGACCTTCCTGCACCACAAGGTCGCGCGGTTCTTCCTCGAGCGCAACGTGAACACGTTCATCGAAAAGCCGATCACCAAAACCCTCGACGAAGCCACGGACCTGCTCGAGCTGGCCGGGGCGAAACAGCTGACCCTCCAGGTCGGCCATGTCGAACGGTTCAATGCCGCGATCATCCGGCTTCAATCGTTCTGCGAGGCGCCCCGGTTCATCGAGTGCCAGAGGATGGGACCCTTCTCGAAGCGCATCTCCGACGTAGGGGTCGTACAGGATCTGATGATCCACGACATCGACATCGTGCTGTCACTGGTGCGATCGCCCATCGCCCGGATCGACGCCGTCGGGATCCCCGTCCTCACCGAAAACGAGGACATCGCCAACGCGCATATCCTGTTCGAGAACGGCTGTATCGCGAACCTGACGGCCTCGCGCGTCACCGACGAGGTGATCCGCAAACTCCGGATCTTCGAGCTCGACAAATACTGTTCTCTTGACTATGCAAACCAGGCGATCACGCTGCGGCGCATGGACGAACGCGAGGAGAAGATCATCAAGGAACAGCTCGATATCCAGCGCGTCGAACCGCTCAAGCAGGAATTGGAGCATTTCATCCAGTGCATCCGCGAGAAACGCAAGCCGCTCGTGACGATCGAGGACGGCAAGAACGCCCTCGAGGTTGCCCTGGAGATCCTGGGGCAGATCAAGGCCGGGTGGAAGAAAAAATGAACCACAACCCGGCCGGCGGGGGCTGGCGGGAACGGGTCGGCGGCTGGTTTTTCCGCTGGCGCGATCTGCTGCCGGTTCCGATCGCCCTGATGATGCTGCGGCGGACGAAGTTTCGGCCCTTCGGCTGGCTGTGCGGCATCCCGCTGGTCCTGCTGGGCGAGCTGCTCCGGCTCGCGGCGCTGCGCCACATCGGACCGACGACGCGCACGCGCGAGATCTGCGCCGACCGCCTCGTCACCACGGGCCCCTACGCCTGGGTGCGCCATCCCCTGTATCTCGCGAACGCCCTGAAGGTCGTCGGCATCGCGCTGTGCGCGGGCGACCTCCCCGCGGGGGCTCTGGCCGCCGTGTTTTATAGCTTGGAATTTTCAACGATGATCCCGTTCGAGGAGGCGTATCTGAAAGACCGCTTCCCCGAATCCTTCGAGTCGTGGGCGGCGCGTACGCCCGCGTTCCTTCCGATGCCGCCCGCCGTGGATGCGGATACCGTCGAGACGGCCCCGAAATGGAGTTGGGCCGAGGCATTCGGCTCCGAGCGCCGGACGTTCGCCTCGACCGGGCTGATGCTCGCCGTGCTGGCCGTCATCGGGTTCCGGCGCAGGGGGCGCACCGCTTGAAACCAAAACGCATCTTCCTGATCGCCGGTGAACACAGCGGGGACCTTCAGGGCTCCCTCGTCGTCGCGCACCTGAAGCGGATCTCTCCCGACACGATCATCGAGGGGATCGGCGGCCCTCTCATGCAAAAAGCCGGCTGCACCTGCGTTTACAGCATCGACGAGCTGGCCGTGATCGGCTTCGTCGAGGTGCTGAGCAACATCCGGCATCTGCTGAACATCTACTGGGAAACCTGTCGCCGCCTCGCCGAGAACCGGCCCGACATCCTCGTCCTCATCGATTACCCCGGCTTCAACGTGCGGGTCGCGAAGGCCGCCCGCGCCCTGGGGATCCATGTCGTGTATTATATAACGCCCCAGGTGTGGGCGTGGCACGCGAGCCGTGTCCGGAAGATCGCCAGCGTGATCAACGAAGCGATCGTCGTCTTTCCCTTCGAGGTGGATATCTGGAAGCACGAGGGGATCCCCGTCGAATGGTTCGGCCATCCGCTGATCGGCACCGCCGAAAACCGGGTCGCTCCCGCCGCGTTCCGCTCGGCTCACGGCCTGGGGGAGGGGCAACTCGTGGCCCTGATGCCGGGCAGTCGGAACCAGGAGATCTATTATATATTGCCGCCGTTGTTGAAGGCGGCCGAACGGATCGTGAGCGCCCGGCCCGATGTCCGGTTCCTGCTCCCGGTCGCCGGGACGATCGGGGACGCGGTGCTGCGGCCCTACCTGAAGGACTGCACCCTTCCGATCACGGTGCTGCGCGGGCAGACCTACGATGCCGTGTCGGCCGCCGATCTCGCCCTCGTCGCCTCCGGAACCGCGACCCTCGAGACGGCGATCCTCGGAACCCCGATGCTGATCGTCTACGAGACGAACTGGCTCACCTCGCTCCTTTCGAAATACCTGATCCAGGTGCCCCACATCGGTCTGCCGAACGTCGTTGCCGGCCGCGAGGTCGTTCCCGAATTCATCCGGGGGGATTTCACCCCGGACACGATCGCCCGGGAAGCCCTTGCCATCCTCGACTCCCCCGAGCGACAGGCGAAGATCCGCGGCGATCTGGCCGAGGTCCGGAAGACCCTGGGAACGCCCGGCGCCGGAGCGCGTGTCGCCGAGCACCTGGTGCGGCGCCTTGACGAGGTGACGAAGCCGTGAACACGCTGCACCGCATTCTTGCATATTTCAAGGAATATATTCCGCACCTGCTCGCCGGAATCTTCTTCAGCTTCGTGATGGCGGTCTGCACGATCTACCCCGCCTGGATCATGAAAAGCGTCGTCAACGACGTGCTCGTCGACCGGCGCATCGACATGCTCCACCTGATCGCCCTTTCCCTGGTCGTCGTGATGGGCATCAAGGGCGTCGCGAACTTCCTCCAGAGCTACATCATGACCTGGGTCTCCCAGCGGATCCTGACCTCGATCCGATCGGCCTGCATGGACCATCTGCTCCGTCTCTCGCTGAACTATTACGAGCGACAGCGCACGGGGCAGTTGATGAGCCGCATCACCAGCGACGTTCTCGTCCTGCAGGGCCTCTTGTCGGGTTCGACGGGGCTTCTGGGCGATATCATCGCCTTCGCCGGCTTCTGCGGCTACATCTTCTGGCTCCACTGGAAACTGGCCGTCATCTCGATCATCATCATCCCCATCATCGGCGCCATCATCAACAAGTTCTCGCGCAAGATGAAGAAGATCGGAACCCGCATGCAGACCCGCATTGGCGATATCGCCACGGTGCTGCAGGAGTACATCACCGGGGTGAAGGTCGTGAAATCCTTCACCCTCGAAGCCTACGTCCGCGACCGGTTCGAGACGGCGAACGAGGAAAACTTCAAGGAGACGATGAAGGGAAATCGCATCAACTCCGCCACCTCGCCGGTCATCGAGTTCATCAACACCGTCGGTCTCGCGATCATCTTCTGGTACGGCGGCTACGAGGTCATCCACAACCGCCTCGATGCCGGCCAGCTGATCAGCTTCCTGACCGCGCTCGTCGGGCTGTTCACCCCGATCAAGAATCTGTCCAAATTCAGCAACGTCCTTTCCCAGTCGATCGGTGCGGGCGACCGGGTGTTCGAGATTCTCGACGCCCCCCTCGACATCCGTGACCGCGAGAATGCCCGCGCCCTCGCGACCTGCCGCGGTCGGGTCGAGTTCGACCGCGTCGTCTTCGCCTACGGCAGGAACGAGCCCGTCATTGACGGTCTCACCCTCACCGCCGATCCGGGCGAGGTGGTGGCCCTGGTCGGCCCCTCGGGGGCCGGGAAAACCACCCTCGTGAACCTGATCCCTCGCTTCTTCGAACTGCAGGGCGGCCAGATCCGCATCGACGGTATCGACATCCTCGATCTGACCCTCGCCTCGCTGCGCGGCCACATCGGCCTCGTTCCCCAGGAGACCCTCCTGTTCTCCGGAACAATAGAGGAAAATATACGACTCGGAAGGCTCGGCGCGACGGATGATGAGGTTGTCGAGGCGGCGAAGCGCGCGAACGCCCACGATTTCATCCTGAGCCAGCCCGAGGGCTACAAGACCCAGCTCGGCGAGCGGGGGGTGAACCTCTCGGGCGGGCAGGGACAGCGGCTGGCGCTTGCCCGCGCCTTCCTCAAGGATCCGCGGATCCTGATTCTCGACGAGGCCACCTCCGCCCTCGACTCCGAAACCGAGAACCTGATCAAGGAGTCGCTTGCCCAGTTGATGAAGAACCGCACGACGTTCATCATCGCGCATCGTCTATCCACCATCGTCTCGGCCGACAAGATCGTCGTCATGCAGCACGGGAAGATCGTCGAACTGGGAACCCACAACGAGCTGCTGGAACGCCGCGGCCTCTATGCGCATCTCTATAATTCCCAGTTCTCGGCCCAGGGGGCGATGCCGCCCTTCCCGGCCGAAGCGGAGGCGGCGCCGGCATGAACAAGCGCTTCCCGCCCGCCCTCGAGCCCGATACCTCGGTCCGCGACGACCCCCGCTGGACCGAGCCGGGGTATCTCGCCAGCGTCCGGTTCAAGGGACGCCTGGCCGCCCTGTTCGTGCGCACCTGGTCGAGCACCGTCCGCCTCGAACGACACGGCTGCGACCGGGAAGCCGCAGCGAAGCGCACGGGCCGGCCCATCCTGTATCTCGCCTGGCACGGCTCCCAGGTGGTTCCGCTGTTCGCGTTCAGCAACCGGGGCATCCTCATCATGACCTCCCTTTCGCGCGACGGCGACATCCAGACGATGAGCATGTCCTGTCTCGGATACCGCACCCTGCGCGGTTCGAGCTCGCGTGGCGGGGCGAAAGCCCTGCTTGGCATGATCCGCGAGATGAACCGCGGGTTCGACGCGTCGCTGATGGTCGACGGGCCGCGCGGTCCGTACCACGTGGCGAAGCCCGGAGCCGTGCTGCTCGCGCAGAAATCACGGGCTCTGGTCTTGCCGGTCGGGGTGGGATACGATAGGGTGATACGGTTGAACAACTGGGACCGGTTCGAAATCCCGATTCCCTTTTCCCGGGTCGTCGTGGCAACCGGCGAGGCGTTCGAGATCGGTCCCGACGTCGGTATCGAGGACGGGGCGCACTTGATCGAGGAGCGCATTTCGGCCACGGAAGCGGAAGCAGTCAGGAGGATAGCGGCGTGAGCGGCATGGCGAATCGCAGGAAGATTCTCATCAGCGCCGGTGAGACATCCGGTGACATCTATGCTGCCGCCCTGATCGACGAGCTGCTCAAGTGCGGCGATTTCGAGATCCACGCCGTCGGCGGCACCCAGACGGCCCGCAGGCCTGTGACGATGCTGTATGACAGCCAGAACTGGGCCGCGATCGGGTACATCGAGGCGATCAAACAGGCGCCGAAGCTGCTGCTCGTGTTGCGCAACCTGAAAAACCTGTTGGGCACGATGCGCCCCGACCTGCTGATTCTGTTGGATTACCCCGGCTTCAACATGCGGCTCGCTCGTGAGGCGACCCGGCTGGGCATCCCTTCGCTGTATGTCTTTCCGCCGAGCAAGTTTGCCACGAACCCGGCAGACGTCGCCGATGCCGCCCGGAACATCACCGCCGTCGCCGCCAACTTCTCGTTCACCCACGAGGTGTACAAGGCAGCCGGGGCGAACGTCGAGTTCGTCGGCCACCCGCTGATCGATCTGGCGCGGCCGAGCATGGAGCGGGAGGACGCGTTCCGGTGCTTTGGCCTCGACCCGGCCCGACCCGTGATCGGCCTTTGCCCCGGCAGCCGCCGCAGCGAGCTGGAGCAGCTTCTGCCGCTGATGCTCGATACCGCCCGCCTGCTGCTGAAGGACGATCCGACCCTCCAGTTCGCGGTGCCCGTCATCGCCACGGAAGGCCCCGACGTCTACGGCTTTCCGAAAGCGGATCTCCGGCGCCAGATCGAGGAGGCGCAACTGCCGGTCCGGATCGTCGAGGGCCGCATCTACGACGTGATGTCCATCTCGAAACTCTTGCTGATCAGCTCCGGCACGGCAACGCTCGAGGCGACCCGCATCGGCACCCCGATGGTGATCGTGTACCGCGTTTCCCTCTTCACCGAGATCGTCGCCCGGCTGTTCAACAAGCTTCCCGAGTTCATCGGCCTGCCCAACATCATTCTCGGCCGGATGGCCATTCCGGAGCTGATCCAGCACGACTTCACCGCGGAACAGCTTGCCGGCCGCGCCCGTGAACTGCTGAACGACCCTGCCCTGCGCGAACGCCAGAAACGGGATATGGCCGAGGCGATCGCCCATCTCGGCACCTCGGGAGCCTGCGGCCGGATCGCGCAGATGGCGCTCCGGCTGCTCAAGGCGGCGGCGTCCGCGGACGGAGCGAAATAAGATAATTGTTACGATGAAAACTCCGATGCCGGAATCCGCCCCAGCCGTCGGCGGAGGCCTGAGCCGGCTCGTGCTGGCCGTTTCCCGGATCGCGTGCGGCATTCCGGAGCCGATCGGCCGGCCCCTGGCGGTTGCGGCGGGCTGGGTGGCCGCGCGGGCATGGCTGTTCGAGCGGGAGCGGCTGCGCGAGACGATCGGCCGGGTGTTCCACCGGCTCGGGATACCGCTTTCCATGCCTCTCGACCGCATCATCGACCGGATGTTCGCCCACTTCGCGCTGAACCTGTACGATCTGCTCCGGTATCCTATCCTCACCGCTGCGGATCTCGACGGCCGGTTCGAGCTGCATGGGCTGGAACATCTCGAGGCGGCGCTGGCGCGCAAACGCGGGGTGATCCTCGCCGTGCCGCATCTGGGGAACTGGGAGCTGCTCGGGGCCGCGATCGCCCACCGGGGATACCCGCTCCACTCGTTCTATCTCGCGCAGAAAGAGGACGAGCTCGGCGGGCTGCTGGACCGGTTCCGGGTGCATTCGAAAATCGTGCTGCACGACCGCGACCGCGGAGGGATGAGCGCCCTCAAGGCCCTCAAACGCGGGGAGATCCTCGGCATGATTGGCGATCAGGACGGCGGGAACCTCGGGGTGTACATGGATTTTCTGGGACACTGGGTCAGCATGCCGGCCGGCATCGCCAACTGGAGCCTCAAGACCGGGGCTGCCGTCGTTCCTCTGTTCAGCCTCCGGCGCGGATTGTCCCGCCGGTATGAAGGCTGGTTCCACCCCCCCCTGGATGAGCCGGAGGGCGCCGATCATGCCGGGAAGGCCGTTGCCCGGACGGCGGAGATCACGCGGTGGTTCGAACGCGTGATTCTCGCGCACCCCTGGCAGTATCTCTGGTTCTACGACCGGTTCAGGCCCCGGCACGAAGGGTACACGGCGCGGATGAAACGCTCCGGGATCCCGATGCGGCGCGGGGGAACGGCATACGCCGTCGGCGAGCCCGGGGGCGGGGAGGGCGCATGACGATGAGGCCCCGGATTGATCCCGCCGTGACGGCGGTGCTGGCGGGGTATCAGGCCCTGTTCGGCGCTCTGTTGCTGGGTGCCGGGGCTGCCGCCCCGCTGCTGGGCCGATTCTCCCGGCGCATCCGGGAGGGGTGCCACGAGTATTTCGGCGGGCTGCCCCGGCCGCCGGCCGGACCGCTCGCCTGGGTGCACGGCGTTTCGATGGGCGAGTCGGCCGTCGCCGGAGCCGTCATGGACGAGCTGCGCCGCCGGGCGCCGGGACTGCGCATCGGCTTCACGACGACGCATCCGGACGTGCTGGCCGCGGTGAAGAAGCGGGGCCGGGCCGATGTGGCCGGCTACTTCCCGCTCGACACCTGGTTCGCTATGAGACGGGCGTTCGACCGCTGGCAGCCGCGTCTCGCCGTCGTGGCGGAAACGGATTTCTGGCCGGTGTTCTCACGTTCCTGCGGGGCGCGCGGCGTTTCGCTGGTTCTCGTGAACGGGCGGATCAGCGAAAAGCTGCATTCGGTCTATAGCAGATTCAATACCATTGCGCGGGCCGTGTTCGAGCCGTTCACGCTCCTGGCCGTCCAGAGCGAAACGGATGCCCGGCGGCTCCGGGAGATGGGGGCGCATCCCGATCGCATACGGGTCACCGGCAACGTGAAAGGGGATCTGGCGGCCGTTCCTTCGGCGGATGCCGCCCGCAGAACGCGGGAGTGGGCCGGCTGCGACCGGCTCGTCGTGTTCGGATCGATTCATCCGGCCGAGTTCGAACTCCTGCTGCCCCTCTGGAAGGAGTTGCTCGGTCGGGAATCCGGCTGTCGCCTCCTGGTGGCCCCGCGCAACCCCTCCCTTGCCGCTGAATGGGAGAGCCGTCTCGCCTCGGCCGCCATCCCGAGCCTCCGCCGCAGCGCCCTCGCCTCGGCGCCGGAGTCCGGCCGCGAAGCCCGGCTGATGCTGCTCGACACGATGGGGGAGCTGGCGGCTCTCTACGGACTCGCCGCCGTCGCCTTCGTCGGCGGTTCGCTCGATCCCCTCGTCGGCGGCCACAATCCGCTCGAGGTGCTCAACCACGGGGTGCCCCTCATCATGGGGCCGCATGCGCGCAACTTCGCCGACCTCGTCGACGAGCTCGTCGCCGCCGGCGGCATGGAACGGCACGCCGATGTGGGGCTCATCGGGCGAGCCATCGAATCCATCCTTCATGCTCCGGAACGGACGGCCGCGCTCAGGGCCGCGGCCGAAGCCGTCCTCGCGCACCACCGGGGAGCCCTCGGCCGAACCCTGGAACTCCTCGCGCCGCTGCTTCCCCTCGACTCCGCCGGATCGTGCTGAAATATATAGCTATGTGTATTATACCGTAATAAATATCCGGCCTCAGAACAAGGCGAGCCACGTGAGGCCCATGGCCAGAACGACCGCCATGGGGTGCAGCTTCCCTTCGAGACCGACCAGCAGCGCGAAACTTCCGACGGCTGCAGCCAGGGACCGGCCGTCCGTGATGACGGATCTGCCGTAGGACCAGGTGGCGAACAGGATCAGGCTCACCACCCCCAACTGGATGCCCCACTGGATAGCCCGCGTCCGCTCCTCTTCCCGCACCCGGTCGATCACCGGGGCCAGCCAGGCGAGGATCGTCAGCGAGGGGAGCACGACCGACGCCGTCGCCACGACGGAGCCGATGACTCCCGCGATGCCGAACCCGACGTAGGTCGCCGCATTGATGGCGATCGGCCCCGGCGTCATCTGGGCGATCGCCACGAGCCGCGCCATTTCCGCGAAGGTCAGCCAGTGACGGCCGTCGACCAACTCGTGTTGGATCAGGGGAATGGTGACCATTCCTCCGCCGTAGGCTCCCAGGCCGATCAGGGCGAAACTGAGGGCGAGTTTGGCCAGCGTCGTGATCATGCGCCTTTCCCTTCGCTCTGGCCGGCCGGCGCGGGAGCGGCATCGGGGCGGTACAGCAGGAATCCGAAGAGTCCCGTCACCACCACGGCCCAGATCGGATGCAGGCCCAGACCCGCGACGACGGCCAGGCCGAGGGAACAGATGAGCAGGCTTCTGGGGCCTCGCAGGAGCTTCCGTCCGAAGGCATACCCGGCAAAGGCCAGTTGCCCGCCCACGCCGACGGCGCAGCCCTGGAAGAATGTCGCGACCTTCGGGTTCTCGAAGAAGGGGGCGGCGATCCAGGCCACGAGCAGGATGATGCTGAACGAGGGAAGGATGGTTCCCAGAACCGCGGCCAGGGCTCCGAGTCTGCCGCGCAGCCGACGACCCTGGAGAAACGCGAGGTTGACGGCGATCGCGCCGGGAACGACGGTGGCGGTGGCCATCTCGGCCATGAACTCCCTGTCGTCATACCAGCGCTTCCGCAGGACGAGCTCATGGCGCATGACCGTCGCCATCGCAAGGCCGCCGCCGAGCGTGAACAGACCCACCCGGAAAAAGGTCCAGAAGATCGCCTGGAGGGAGATTTCCGCGTCGCGGGTCGGGGAAGCCATCTTCAGTTCGGCAAACCGCGCAGTTCCCAGCGGATGCCGTTGAGATCCTCGAAGGTTGCGGTGGCTCCGTGCCGGTCGAGCAGGGCGATGCCGGCGGTCTCGAGGCGCGAGAGCAGGCCCAGCGGGTCGCGCGGCTTCAGGAGCAGGCGGTGTTCGATGCCGATCACGGCGTTCGTCGTTCGCTCGAGAAGTCGGGTTTCGCTCGAGAACACCTCGACCTGCGGACTTTCCAGGCGCAGCAGGGTGGGGGCGGGTGCCCCGTTTTGCGTAGGCAGGGTGCAACTCTGGATGCGTTCGATGCCCAGGACCGTCCGGTAAAACTGCCGGCTGGATTCCGGCTGATCCGTCAGAATGCCCAGGGGGGTCACGTCGATCATGGGGCTCCTCCGCGATAGGGTTCATCTCACCTATCGGCAGATCAGCTTCTTTTCTTGCATGCGCGGGCTCGGCGGGAGTATAATCGCGGCATTGGCTGTGTTCCACAACTACAGGCTAAAAATGCCGGGGAACAAGGAAAGGGAAGTCGGATGAAAATCACGGTTCATCCCATCAAGGACAGCGAACGCAAACCTCACGTCACGGACAACAAGAAACTCGGTTTCTGCAAGCATTTCACGGACCTGATGTTCGTGATGCAGTATTCCGAAGTCGACGGCTGGCACAACGCCGAGATCAAGAAGCTCCAGCCGTTCCAGCTCGAGCCTTCATGCCTCGTGCTTCATTATGCCCAGGAGATCTTCGAAGGGCTGAAGGCCTACCGCACCTCCGATGATCACATCCAGCTGTTCCGGCCCGATATGAACGCGAAGCGGTTCAACCGGTCGGCGGCGCGCCTGTGCATGCCGTCGGTTCCCGAGAACGTATTCATCGAGAGCATCGAGGCCCTCATCCGGCAGGAGCACCCCTGGGTACCGCGGGGTCGGGGCGCTGCATTGTATATCAGACCGTTTATGTTCGCCGCCGACACCACGCTCGGCGTGCGCGCCTCCTCCGAATACCTCTATTCGGTCATCCTGAGCCCGGTCGGGCCGTATTACCAGGAAGGGTTCAACCCGGTCAGCCTGTTCGTCACCGACGAGCTGGTTCGGGCCGCCAAGGGTGGGCTCGGCGAGGCAAAGACGGGCGCCAACTATGCCGCCAGCCTGCTGGCCGGGCGTGTCGCGCGCGAGAAGGGCTGCGCCCAGGTTCTGTGGCTCGATGCCGCCGAGCACCGGTTCATCGAGGAAGTGGGCGCCATGAACATCTTCTTCGTCATCGACGGGAAGGTCGTCACCCCGAAGCTGAACGGCAGCATCCTGCCCGGCGTCACCCGGGACAGCGTTCTGCAGATCGCCCGCCACATGGGCCTCAAGACCGAGGAACGCACGGTTTCGATCGACGAGGTCATCGGGGGCATCACCACCGGCTCGATCAGCGAGATCTTCGGCAGCGGCACCGCCGCCAGCATCTCCCCGGTCGGCAGTCTGAAATACAAAGACCGCGATTATGTGGTTTCGAACCGCAAGGTCGGCCCGATCAGCCAGAAGCTGTATGACACGCTGATGAGTATCCAATACGGCGACATCGAGGATCCCTTCAAATGGATCCACCCGATCGAGCTGTCCCAGGAAAAAGCGGCCTCGGCCGCGGTCTGACGAAACCACGCACCACGGGCGCGCCGGCGCATGAACGACCGATCGAATCAACCGACGTCATGACCGGCGCGCTTCCTTTCTCCTCCCCCGATGCGGCGTTCCTGCTGGAAACGGCCGAAGCCGCCGCGCGCGAAATCATGCGCGTCTACGCAGGCGAGTTCGGCGTCGATCTCAAGGGCGGCGTCGAGCCCGTTACCCAGGCCGACCGCGCGGCAGATGCACTGATCGTGAAAGCCCTCGCGGCGCGCTTCCCGGAAGACGCGATCCTGAGCGAGGAGAACGGGCTCCAGGAGGCCGGGCGAGCCGGGCGCCGGGTCTGGTTCATCGATCCGGTCGACGGCACCAAGGAGTTCATCAAGCGCAACGGCGAGTTCTCGGTGCAGATCGGCCGATCCGCCGACGGCGTGCCCGATCTCGGAATCGTGCTCCAGCCGGCCACCGGGGATGTCTGGATGGCTGCGCTCGGCGAAGGCTGCTTTCACCGCGCCCCCGGCTCGGTCTGGGAACGGGTCCGCATTCCCTCGAGATGCGTTGGGGCCGTCGTGCTCGCGATCAGCCGCTCTCACCCGAGCATGCTCGCGGTGCGGGCGAACCGGGCTCTGGGAAGCGACCGGCAGCTCGAGAAGGGCGGGGTGGGGCTGAAGCTGATGGCGATCGCGGCCGGCGCCGCGCATTATTATCTGAACGACTCGAACTCCACCAAGGCGTGGGATGTCGCCGCCCCCCAGATCCTGTTCACCGAGGCGGGCGGCATCGTCACCGACCTGCGCGGAGAGCCGTTCCGATACGACGTTGCCGACTACCGGCATCGCCACGGGCTTCTCGCGGCCTGCGACGGGGAACTGCATCAACGCCTCCTGGAGTTCATCCGCCGCGAACGGCCTGACGCGTGACATTTTTCACGCGATTCCCGTAAAGGTTTTTCCGGGTTCGCGCCGATATACCCTCTGCCGTACGTATCATCCATTTCGCAGGGGGTACCCATGATCGATCTCAAGGAATACCTGGCTCTCCGGAGACAGATGGCCGACTCGGAAGAGGAAGTCACGGCTCCCGGAAGGGTCGTTCCGAGCCGGAATCAGCTTCTCGCCCAGTCGCGCGGCAGTATCCGGCAGCATCTCCAGCAGCAGCTCGTTTCGGCTCTGGAGAAGTTTTACAGCGAAGTGACTCCCTCGACGCCTGATCAGATCGTGTGATGCATGAGTCCAGAAAAAAATGTCGCGGGGCACGAAAAAATCGTGCGGTTTGGCCTGGCGACAACGCCGGACAGACGTGCGGGACGGGAATACCCGCATGAGTCCAGAAAAAAATAATCGGGAAGGGATTTGCGGCCCTGAAAATCCGGTCCTATAATAGCCCCACTTTCGCCGCAGACATTCCCCCAAAGAGGTCATGATGAGCCTGCCGTTGCCGGTTGCCGAAGCTGTCTCCCCCATCTCTCCCGTAGTCCCTTCCGCGATCCCCGTCGAGAAATCCGCTGAAAAGCCGCATCTCACGCTCGTTACGCCTCCGGCCCCGGAACCCGCCCCCGCCGCGGATCCGACGGCGAACATCCCCTCGCTGCTGACGCTCTACAAGAGCCAGCACCGCGAATGCTGGTTGTGCGAGAAGATCGCCGGGACCATCGAAAAAGGCAAGGATCCCTCCGAGGACGACAAGTGGCATTTTGCAACCTGTGTTCTCAGTTGGGCCGCCCTCCCGACGACCTGACGCGTTCGGTTCCATCGATCGACACGATCGCGGCCGGCACCTGTGCCTGCCGCGATCGCCCGTTTTCGGGGAAATTCCTGCGAATTCGTCTAAATGAACCTTCGCGTGACGCCGATACAGGGGGATGAACCATTCCGTGCGACACCCCGTCGAGGAGGAATCCGCTTGGGACGCAAACCGGCCCTGTTAGCCGCGCTTTTCAGCCTGTTCGCCGTGTCCGGCGCATCGGCTGCCATCTACTCCTATCGCGACGATAAGGGGCGCCTGTTCCTGACGGACAACCCGCCCAACAACAGCTACAAGATCGTCGTGACGACCCAGAAGGACCGCGCCGGACCGGATCTGCCCGGCGCCGTGGCCCCTGCCCAGGTCATGTCGGCGATGGCGCCGCAGAAGATCCTGCTGCCCAACGACGAGACGTTCAGCGAGATCATCAACGAGGCCGCGCGCCGGCACGGTGTCGATCCCTATCTCGTCAAGGCCGTCATCAAGGTCGAGTCGGATTTCGATCCCGGCGCGCTTTCCTCGAAGGGCGCGACCGGCCTGATGCAGTTGATTCCCTCGACCGCGAAACTCGTCGGTTGTCGCGACGCATTCAGCCCGCGGGACAACATCATGGGCGGCACGCGGTACCTGCGCATGATGCTCGACCGGTTCGACGGGATCCTCGATTATGCGCTCGCCGGCTACAATGCCGGACCGGGCCGGGTCGAGCAGTACAACGGCGTTCCGCCGTTCCGGGAAACGCGCAACTATGTCACGAAGGTGAACCATTATTATCGCCAGTTCCGTGCCGGGCTGCCGGCCGGCGGCGGGACGCAGACCCGCGTCGTCCGCTCGATTCCGGCGCTCCAGTCGGCGCTGAACCAGAAGCTGACGGCGGCATACGGGACGTTCCGCGAGGGCGACGTGAACGGCGCGATCCGTTCCTACCAGGACATCCTGAACATTTATCCGCGCAACACCCAGGCGCTGTACAACCTCGCCTGCCTGCTCGACATGGAGCGGCGGTATGACGAGGCGATCGACGCCTACCAGTCGGCGCTGCGCGACGACCCGTTCCTCGACAAGGCGATCTACAACCTCGCGATCATCTATGAGCGGCTGGGCCAGCATCAGGACGCGATCACGTCCTGGCGCAAGTTCATGCAGGCCACGAAGGACGAGGAGAAGATCGCGATGGCCGAGCGGTATGTCAAGGAGCTCGAAGAGTTTGCGGCGGTGAACCCGTAAGGACGACGGATGAAGAACAGGCACGGCCGGAGCACGATCGAATGGCTGCTGATCGTTGGTATAGCGACCAGTTTTCTTTGGCCGTTCATGCAGTTGTGGTCGGTGCAGGCCGTTCCGCTCATCGAGTCCGAGACGCAGCAGAAGGCCGCGGCGACCCTGGTGAATCTGATGGAAGAGGCGCTGGCGCGGCCGCAGCGCGATTATTTCCCGACGACCGAGTTCGAGCCGATCCCGGGCCTCGAGGCGATCGGTCTCGAGGGGAAGACCGAGATCATGCCGCATCCCGACTACACCGACATGACGCTGGTGCGGGTGCAGGTGCGGTGGGGCTTCGTGCTGTTCCGGAAACAACTGACGCTCGAAACGGCGCTGACGCGCATCAGACCTTGATGAGCGGGGAAGGAAACGCATGAGACGTCTTGGCTGGCATTCCCGCGAGTTGCTGCTGTTTCTGATGTTCCTGGCCATTGCCGGGGGCGCTTCGGTCTTCTTTTTCTTCATCTCGTCGCGGGATGTCCGCACAGCCCAGAGCGATTATGCCTGGGCGCTCCAGGTGAATGCGGTGCTCGACCGGATTGCCGACGAGCTGGCCTACGCCGCCCAGATCGACCACCCGTTCGATGGGGAATCGAAGGAGTGCTGGTACCGGCGGGCCGTGCCGGGGGGGGGCCTCGAGCCGTCGCTGACGCAGCAGGGGCTGGCCGTGGCCGACGGGATGCTCGAGTTCGTGACGCGCAACGCGTCGGGTAGCATCAAGTCGCGGGCGTTCCGGGGATTCGACAATCCGCTCCTGAAAAATGTGAAGAAGGCGAGTTTCGAGCGCCGGTCGCCGAACCTGCTCGTCATCTCGATGACCCTGGTGCAGGACGGCACGACGGACGGAACCCAGACGTTCGAACGTGCCATCAGCCTGCGGAGTCGGTGAGGGGGCGCGCATGAGTCTGAAACGATCGGCGGAACGACTGGCGACCTTCCCGGTGCTCGTCATGACGGGGTTCACCGGGCTTCTCTTTCTGGTGCTCGCGGCGCGGGTCTATCTGTCGGACCGGGATCTCGCCCAGGACCGGGTCCGGGAGCATCAGGCGCGGCTGGCAGCCGAGTCCGGAGTGCACTTCGCGCTGGCCCGGGTGCGGCACGCCCTCGTCCAGCCCGACCCCGCGATCCTGCCGGGGGCGATCGTTCCCCAGGCCTTCGAGGAGGCCGTCCAGCCTGGCCGGTGGCGCCGCATCGGCGGCCAGACCGAGGCGTGGTTCCGGGTTTCCGAGATCCGTCGGATCCAGGAGCCGGATCGGCAGGACACCCCGCTGGTCGACGAGGGCTGCCGGCTCCAGATCACCACCGAAGGCCGGTGCGGCTGGCATCTCGCCCAGTCGACGGCGGTGGTGCAGCTCACCGACCTCGTGCGCACCTTCGGGGCGATGAACAGCCTGAATATGTATTACTATGGAACTCCTCTCCAGCCCTGGATCGACCGGGCCGGAAGTCTCGAGGCGTTCATGGCGTTGAATCCCGAGCCGTTCCGGACCGGGGCACTTTCGCCCCGGGGTCTGATCTTCGATCCCCGGCTGCTTGCCCGGGTGTACCTGACCGGGGGGGCGGAGCCGTTCCAGCTCGCCTCGGGGGCGCAGCCGGTCGGCGGTGCCTACGGCGGCTTCCACGCGCGTGATGGGGAATCTCCCTGCCGCGGCCCGATCTACTGCCAGACGCCGATCGTGGTCGATACGCACCGGTTCTTCGGGCCGGTTCAGACGGCCGGCTGGCTGTTCCGTCGCGGTGCCGCCAAGCCCGTGATCGACGATGGGCGCACCGTCGTCGCCCTCACCTCGAGCCGGCGGGTTCAGCTCGCGACGGACAACCTCGAGGGGGAGATGCCGCCCGGCTCGTTCGTCGACCAGGATGCCCAGCCCAACTCCTCGTTCGTCGCTTCGTGGAAGCCGGACTTCGCCGCCCTTCGCGCCGCCGCGAAGCGCACCGGCATATATATCGACGAAAATGGAAAGGGGTTTTACCGGGGGGAGCCGGTCGACACGGATTACCACCCCGGCGACCATCATCTGTTCTCCGAAACCTATGTCGATGCAGCGACGGTGGGTCTCGAACAGGACGAGGTGGACGGAGGATACGTGGTCCTCTCGACGGCTGCCCGGTACGGGGAACGCAACAATCTCGACGCCGTCGCGCTGCGCGGTGCCCGGCTCGTCTTCTCGGAGCGGTCGGTGTACATCCGGGGCGAGATCGGCGGGGATCTGTTGATCGTCACCCCGAAGCATCTGTTCCTGACCGGTTCGACGAACGACGAGGGCCCGTTCAACCTGTGTCTCGTCGCGGGGGCCGGCGTCGCCCTCTCCACGACCGATCTCGAGACCTTCGTGGCCGAAAAGAAGCCGTCGCAGAGTTTTATATCTGCCGCTGTGAAATGGAAGATCCGCGCCGTGGTCTACAAGCCCGGAGCCGGCTGGTACGGCTCCGGGTCGTCGGCCCCGTCGGGCGGCAAGCAGGTGTGGCCTTCGGGACTGCTGGGCGGCCGCGTGTTCACGGTCACGATCGAGGGCGCCTGCATCGAGGGCAACCTGAAGCGCTGGATCGACCATGCCGCCCCGGACGGGGTGCGAATCGAATGGAAGCCGGTGGCGGCCGACCGTCTCCCGATCCAGCCGCTCACCGCGAACCTGCTCCGGATGAAAACGACCCGCCTGAACTGAAATACGGGGGCGTTCCCCCTTGGCAAGCGGGGGCCGATGCGGTAAGATGCCGCCGTCCGTTCTCCAGGTCTGAATCACGCATCGAAGGAAGTCATCCCATGGATCTGGCCGGAAACCTCGAACTGATCCGCGGGCGCATCCGCGCCGCGGCGGAGGGGTGCGGGCGCCGCCCCGAAGATGTCCAGCTCGTCGCCGTCACCAAGAGCGTCGGTCCCGAAATAATTCTCTCGTTGTTCAATATCGGTCAGAATATCATGGCCGAGAGCCGCCCCCAGGCACTTCGCGACCGCGCCAACATGCTGACCGGAAAGCCGATCCGGTGGCATTTCATCGGGCCGCTCCAGACGAACAAGGTCAAATACGTGTATCCCATCGCCGAGATGGTGCACTCGATCGACCGCGAGGACCTGATCGAGGAGTTCGGCCGGTGGGCCCAGAAAACGGGGCGCAAAACCCCGTTCCTGCTCGAGGTGCACATCTCGCCCGAGCCGACGAAGCAGGGGCTCGAGCCGAAACACGTCCTGCGGCTCATCGAGCGGATCCGTAACCGTCCCGACCTCGACATACGCGGTCTGATGGGCATGGCACCGTATGTCGAAGACCGGCAGGCGATCCGCTCCTCGTTCCAGAAGCTCGCCGGGCTGCTGGAGGAGAGTCGGGCGCTCGAAGGCCCCGCCTACCGCGCTGCCGAGCTCTCGATGGGCATGTCCGACGATTACGACATCGCGATCGAGGAAGGGGCCACGATGGTGCGCATCGGCACCGCTCTCTTCGAGGACGCCCCGGCCCCGGAGACCGCCTGAAATGGCCGTGATCGCGCTCGCGCTCTGGGGGTTGCGGCTGCTTCAGCTCGCGATCTTCCTGCGGGTGATGCTCACCTGGATCGCTCCCGATCCATACCAGGCACGATCTTTCCGGCGGTTCACCGATCCGATCGATCGGCTGCTCAAGCCGTTCTCCGTGGCTATCCCGATGGGCCCCGCCTATCTCGACCTCGGGCCGATGCTCGCTCTGCTGCTGATCGAGGCGATTTCGCGGGTGCTGATCCAGCTCGCCTAGTCGAGCGACTGCCGGACGCGCTCGTCGAGGCCGTCCAGGCCCATGCCATACACCATCCCCATCGCCTCGTCGAGCGGGCGTTTCCGGCCGAGGTGGCCGAGCAGCTCGCGCACGGCGGCCATGCCTTTCTCCTCGATCAGTTGGGAAGCGGCAAAAAGGGCCTGGGCATACAGCCGTTCCGCCTGCTGCCGCGTGGCGTTCCGGGCGAACGGTCCGTCGAGCCGCGCGAGGGGCATCAGGTGTGCCGATTCCGCTGTTCCGAGCATCTGGCGGGCGCGCTGCGGGTCGAGGCCCTCCATCATCTGGGCGAGGCCCTCGTTGAGCCAGGTCGGGCAGGCCCCGTCCGTCAGCAGGAAGATCAGGTGGTGGCAGTACTCGTGGAAGATGGCCCCGGCGAGCTGGTCAGGGCTGCTCGTGCCGGGTGGGACGGGGAGGCGGATCTTGCCGTCGTACACCCCCCCGGCCCAGCCGGGCAGGTCGCTGACGCGCCGGAAGTCGGCGGGGGAGTAGACGATCACCTGCGCCCGCTGGGCCGGGTAATGGCCGAGCAGGTCGCCGGTCTTCTGGTAGGCGGTTTCGAACAGATCGAGCAGGTCGCGGGCCCAGTCGCGGGGGAAGACGCCCTCGAACCGGAGCGAGAAGTGGACGCTGGTGTCGCGTTCGAAGCCGGACTCGACCTCTTCCTCGCGTTCGAGGCGGCGGAGGAGGGTGGTGGCCTCGGCGTGGCCGGGATCGACCTCGAGGGCGCGGCTCAGGTCATACCGGGCTTCGGAGAAGTTTCCCTGGCGGTAGTGGAGCCGGCCGAGCTGGTAGAGGGCCCGGGCGCTGTTGGGGGTTTTCGAGAGCAGCTCTTCGAGCAGTTGTTGGGAGGTTTCGTCGTCCTCGATCTTCTGGAAAGCCGTCGAGATGCGCAGCACCGTCTCCTCGTCGTTCGGCCGCAGCTTCAGGATGCCGCGGGCCTCGGCGGCGGCGCCGTCGGTGTCGCGCATCGTGATGCGGGCCGAGAGGAGGTTGAAGCGGATCTGGAGGTCTTCGGGCTTCTGGGCTTTCGAGGCCTCGAAATGGCGGATGGCCTCGGCATACCGGTGCTCCTTCACGAGCAGCACGCCGAGGTTGTTGTGGGCGCAGGCAAGGTTGGCGAGGGCGGTTTCGTCGAAGGGGTTGACGCGGCAGGCCTGTTCGAACGAGGCGAGGGCGGCTTCGAGGTTGCCGCGCCGGGCCTGGCCGACGCCCTTGCGGTTTTCGACGCGCGCGTCGTCCTCCGGCGCGGCGACAGCCGCCGGAGCCGCAACGGCGAGCAGCAGGAGGGCGAGGGCGGCCGGTTTCATATCTTGATGTCGATCTTCATGCCGCGGACCCCGTCAGGGATCGGTTCGGGCTTTTTCTCGTCCTCGGCATCCGGCTTCGCTTCCTTGGGCCTGGGCGGGTTGTCGGGCTGTTGCTTCTCGCGTTCGGCATCCTCGTCTTCCTTGCGGATGGCGCGGTGCTCGGCTGCCTGGGGGTTCTGGACCGTCTCGATCTTCTGCTGGTCCTTGTGCTGCTGCTGGGAGATCTGAGCAGCCTGCCCCCCCTCCTGAGCCTTCTGACCCTCCCGGATCCTGCTGGCGTCGTTGTTCGCCATCAGATTGGTCTTTATATCGATCGGTGTTATCGGCATAATACAAATATCTCTATCGGTACTATCGGCGTCAAATCCGCCAAATCGAAGCCCCGTCCGCTGCCCGGCTTCTCAATCCTCCGCCAGCCCGGAGCCTGTCCGCGATGCCTTGGTTCGTCTCAACACTTCTTTACCAAGCCTTACCGCAACTTCATATCCACGCCGCTATACTCGGGTCACGGTTCGTTCAGATGCGCGCGAGATGAGCGTGGAAAATGAACAGGAGGGCTTATGAAGCATCGCGTCATGATCGTCGTTCTTGGAATCTCTTTGCTGGCCGGGAGTCCCGCCTTTGCCTCGTCCGGCTCCGACAACGGGCTGAAGGGACTGTTGAAGCGCTGCATCGAATGGGTGAAGACGACCTTCGATCTCGGTGACTCCCCGGGTGCGTCGGCTTCCTCGGATTCCTCGTCGGTGACGGCCCCTTCGGAGTCAGATGCCTCGGAAACAGCCTCGTCGGCGTCGATGCACAGTGGCCGCAGTCCGGGCGCCGGGTATCCGGATCGGAAAAGCGAACTGCTTTCGAGATTCGATGCCGATGGTGACGGAAAGCTCAGCAAAAGCGAAATGGCGGCTGCCGTGCAGGAGCGCAAACAGGAAATTCTGGAAACATATGACGCTGACGGAGACGGTTCTCTGAGCGACTCCGAAAAGGAAACGATGCGGAAAAATCCTCCAAAAAGGCACGGTCGCCCTGGCGCGCCGCCCGATGGCTTGGCCTCCGGCAGTGCAGATTTCAAAGATCCATACGAAGAATTCCTGAAGACGTATGACACGGATGGGGACGGTTTGCTGAACGATACCGAAAAAGCCGCTGCCGATGCTGCCCGCGAACAGGAGCTGCTGTCGACCTATGACGCAGACGGGGACGGAGCACTGAGTGATTCCGAGAAGGAAACGATGATGAAGGATGCCCCGCGGGGTGGCCGTCGCGGCGGATTCCCGCCTCCTCCGCACGATTGGGTCGCCTCGGGAAGCGGGGATGCCGGCTGGATCCCCCCTGCCGATACGACGGTGACCGGCACGAGCGCCGATACGGGTGAAGGGGACCACGGTGTGGCGGTCGGCCAGCATCCGTGGAGCCATGGACCGCGCAACCATCCGACCAGAGAGCAGATCGAAGCCCGGAAACAGGCCATGATCGAAATGTATGACGAGGACGGTGACGGCGCCCTGAATGCTTCCGAAACAGCCAATGCCAAATCGATATTCCAGGGCTATTACGAAGAGATCTCGCAGGAGGCGGACCAGTAGTCCGTCCGCAACCCGAAGTGTGAAAACCCGCCGCACGAGATCCGGTGCGGCGGGTTCTATAAAGCCGGGAATAGAAGGTCGTGATCCCTCAGACCGTCAAGCCGCCTCCGAGCAGCGAGGAGATGGTCGTCTGCTGGGCCGATGCATATCTGCCGTTCGCCTGCATGATCTGCTGACTCAACATCCGGGCAAGAGACTGCGCTTCCTGGTCCGTCAGAGAGGACGAGGACTCCTTGACGGCCGACGCTTCAGAACTTCCCACCTGCTCAGAATCGGACTCGGTGAGGCTGCTCAGAGCATTTGCGGAAGATTCGGAGGTGTCGGCGGCCGACGACGTCACCGGCTCGGCCTGTTCCTGGATTTTCCGAAGGAACTCCTCGTAGAGGCTGTAACCCAGCAGATCCGACTGCGCCGTCCCTGTCTGGGTATCCTGGCCGTCCGTGCCACTCATTCCCTTGGCTCCGCCAGGCCCTCCCATTCCGCCTTCGGGCGGAGGTCCCGGAGGTGGTCCCTTCATCTTGTCCGGCCCCTGGCCCGGTTTCCGGGGAGCCGACACGATACCTGATCGGGCCGCGGTGTCCAGCTCATCGACACTGATGCCGTCACCATTGGTATCGATTTCCGAGAACGCGTCGATCAGTTCGCCGATGCTGCCGGTGGAACCGCCTTTCGACGCTTCACCCGAAGACAATGCCGTCTGGAGCTCCTCGAGATCCGCCTTCTGGATTTTCGAGTTTCCGCTCCGGAACGACTCGAATTGTGTTCGCAAGGATTCATACCGTGAACCGGAAATGCCTCCAATGCTCATACCTGCACTCCTTTCATCCCCTTTTCATTCATTCCCGTTCCTTGATACGAATGAAAAGGGCCCATCGACTTGCTCTTTTCCCGCCCGTGGCGTGCCATCGGCCCGTCCTTAAGCCGTGGAACGTCTGGTCCGGGAAAACACGCATTTGCACCTCCCACCCCTGTACGTCGTCTCCACGAGCGGATATCGAGAATGAAGTATTCTGAAGGAGTGTTAAGGGCGCCGAATCGCTTAAGGAAACTTTACGAATTTTCCTCCCAACGATCGATCGGGGCTGCGTATCATGGAAAGAGCCGGCGGCGTTCCGGGCAGCAGCCGCGCCGACATGAAGGAATACTATCATGATCAATATACTCATCATCGACGACGATCGGGAACTCGTGGATCTTCTCGAGACGTATCTCGGAGCGGAAGGGCTCACGGTCGCCTCGCGCCAGACCGGCAACGAAGGTCTCGAAGCGGCTCGGGCGGGGGGGATCGACCTCGTGATTCTCGACGTCATGCTTCCGAACATGAACGGGTTCGATGTGCTGAAGCACCTTCGCGAACATTCGCAGGTTCCGGTCATCATGCTCACCGCCCGGGGGGAAGAGGTCGACCGGATCGTCGGATTCGAGCTCGGCGCTGATGATTATCTTCCGAAGCCGTTCAAACCGCGCGAATTGCTGGCCCGGATCCGGGCTGTCCTGCGACGTGTCGGAGGCGAGCGGCACCAGGGGGGGGGCGACGAGGTTCTCGCGACCGGGGGAGTCGAAATGAGCGTTCAGAGCAGAAGCGTGCGTCGGGACGGCAAGCAGCTCGACCTGACGGAAGCCGAGTTCCTGATCCTGGAAATCCTGCTCCGCTCCCCGGGAAAGGTGGTTCCGCGTCAGGAGCTGGCTCAGAAGGCCCTCGGCCGGCATCTGAGCTACGATGACCGCAGCCTCGACGTCCACCTCAGCCACCTCCGGAAGAAGCTCGGCCTCCGCCAGAATGGCGGCGAACGGATCCGCACGATCCGTGGCACCGGCTACCTCTACCTGCTGACGCATGAGTGACCCGCGCGTCGCCGGCTTCGGATTTTTCCGGCGGATCTTCCTGTGGTTCTGGATCACGCTGCTGATTGTCATTCTCGCGATGTCCGGCATGGTGTATTTCCTGCAGGAGGAGCAGAACGACGCCTACATCGAGACGTCGTTTCAGAACATGGCCAGGAATCAGAGTCTGTTCCTGGTCAAATTCTACGAGCACTCGACTCCCGACCAGATCGAGCCGCTGCTCGAGATTTTCGGTCCACGGGGCGTGTGGATGGCGAATGCGTCCGGCGATCTTCTGCTGAGTTCGACCCGCGTGATGAGCGGCGGCGACATCCCCGGAATGCCGCCGTTTTTTCCCCATTTCCCTCCGGATGAGAAGATGAAAGCGGCCCTTGCGGATTTTCTCGCGCGCGGAACCGACAGCGAGATCGCGAAATTGGATAACGAGGACTATATATTCATGCGCGTGAAATCCGAATCGGGAAAGACCTTCGCGACAGCCCAGTCGTTCAGGCGCCCCCGGCCGCCCCGGATGTTTCTCTTTTCGCATTACAGAGGCTGGATGGCGGGGATCTTCCTCCTCGCGATGACCGTGTTCTGCTCCATGCTGGCCAGGTCATTCGCCTCACCGGTTCTCGAAATGCGGGCAGCCAGCCGGCGGTTCTCGACGGGAGAGCTCGATGTCCGGGTCTCCCCGTCGGTGACCCTCAGACATGATGAGCTGGGAGACCTGGCGCGCGATTTCAACGAGATGGCGCAGCGGCTGGGAGTCATGATCGAGCGACAGAAGCGGCTTCTGCATGAGATTTCCCACGAACTCCGGTCCCCGCTCGCCCGTATCCAGGTGGCAATCGAGCTGCTGCGCACCGCTGACGTGAGCGACAAGGGGGAGATGATCGACCGGCTCGAACGCGAGTCGGACCGGCTCGACGAGATGATCGGTCAGATTCTGCAGCTGACGAGACTCGAAGACAAAAACTGGAATATCGAGCCCGTTCCCGTCGATCTCGTCCGGCTGATCGACGGAATCATCGCGGATGCCCGGTTCGAGGCCGGCAATGCGCATGACCCCTTCCGCTGGAACGGAGGAGGGGAGGCCGGAATGGGAGCGGTGACCGTTCTCGCCACCAGGGAGCTTCTCGGCCGCGCTTTCGAAAACATCATTCGGAACAGCCTGAAGTTTTCCCCCCCCCGGCGGCCCCATCGAGGTGACCCTGACGTTGGAGGAAGGAGCGGCCGGCCGGCAGGCGCGCATCGACGTGGCCGACCGCGGTCCGGGGGTCGCCGCCGATCAGCTGACCCAGATATTCGAGCCGTTCCACCGGTGTCAGGAGGATCGCTGCCGGAAGACGGGCGGGATCGGTCTCGGCCTCGCCATCACGAGGCGCGCGGTCGAACGGTTCGGCGGCAACGTCTTTGCTTCAAACCGCGCCGAGGGCGGGCTCGTCGTGACGATAAGGCTGCCTCTCGCCGAGGTCTGACCCGGCTCCCGCGCCAGGCCCGTCCTCGGCGGAACTGCGGCGGGCCGGAGACGCAAACACCGCCGGGGAGCCCGGCGGTGTCGTGAGGGGCGTCGATGGCGGGATCAGCCGCGGAGGAGCTTTTCGCCGTAGGCGCAGAGCTTGTCGAGGGTGGCGGTGTCGCGGGCCTCGGCGTAGTAGCGGACGACGGGCTCGGTGCCAGAGAAGCGCATCAGAACCCAGCTGTCGTTTTCGAGCAGGAACTTGGTCCCGTCGATCTTCACGGTCTTGACGACCTTCAGGCCGGCGATCTCGGCGGGGGAGGTCTTCAGTTTCTCGACAGCCCGGTCCTTTTCGGCGGCGGTCAGCTTCACGTTCAAACGGCGGGTCAGATACGTGCCCACCTTCCCGTACAGCTCGTCGAGAATCGTGGCGATCGGTTTGCCGCGCACCGCGACCATCTCGGCGACGAGCAGGCAGGCGATGATGCCGTCCTTCTCGGGGACG
>JAKQOH010000092.1 GCA_029565415.1 Candidatus Rifleibacteriota bacterium
TCGGCGTGGATGCCGTTGAGGGTTGCGCTGTCTTCCAGGTGGGCGAGAACCAGCCTGCCGTTTGCAGGCCGAACGAGGTTGCGAGCCCGTTCGAGGAAGCTGCGCCGGTCGCTGAGATGCGGGAAAAATCTGAACGCCAGCACCATGTCGATCGGCTCATGCGGAAATGCATCGGGCTCTTCGGCATCTGCCAGATACGTTGTCACGTGTTGGAAGCGCGCGAGCCGATTTTTTGCGGCCTCGATCATCTGTTTACTGGTATCGCAGGAGTGAATGTGGCCGGCCGGCCCGACACGGGGCGCCAGCCGTTCGGTGAAATGGCCGGCGCCACAGCCCGGCTCGAACACCCGGCTTCCGTCGAGAGGCCCGAGCCTTTCCCAGAGATGGGCGAGAATGGGTTCCTGGTCGGGGCGCATGGCGAAACACTCGGTGTCTTTGCCGGCCAGCCGTTCGAAAAAACGCTGCCTGGGTTCGTTCATGAGACATTCTCCTTGCGATGTTTCAGGGACAGGGACGGCAGCATCGGAAGAGCCGCCGAACAGATCACGATGCAGGCTCCGGGAGGCCAATCCTGCCACAGCGACAGCAGGAGTCCCCCGACCGAGGCGGCCGCGGCGTATGCCAGCGTCAGGCAAAGGGTTTGCGCCAGACCGGCTGCCCTGCGGCCCGCCGCGAGGAGCGGGTTCGAGACGAGGCTATACAGCATCAGGCCGCCGATGAGATGCAGGGAAAGCGTGATCAATATCGCGCTGAACAATATCAATAGATATCTCAAAGGCCGTGCCGGGAGGCCGTTCAGCCACGCGGTCGCCGGGTCGAGCAGCAGGAGCGGCCAGAGGCGTCTGCCGGCAATGAGCAGGAACAGAACGGTGCCGACGCCGATCCAGAGCAGGGCGGTTTCGGTCCACGAGACGAGCAGGAGGCTGCCCCAGAGCAGGGCGAATGCTTCGGCCGGCGCTCCCTCGGTGCGGGCCAGGCCGAGGAACGCGACGCCGAGCGAGACCGTGAACAGCATCGTCGCGAGCTGTTGATCCTCGGCCTCGAGCCAGTCGGCGAGCGGGCCCAGGACCACGGCAGACGCGATCGCCGCTGCAGCCGCGCTCCAGACCGGCGACCAGCCGAATCGGGTTCCCCAGACGGCGCCTGCGAGAGCCGCATGGGCGAGGGTGACGCCGAGAAAGGGCATGCGCAGGGCCCCGAGCAGGAAACCGGCGAGGCCGCAGCCCAACCCGCCCCCGACCGCCGCGGTGAACCAGAGGGTCAGCATGGTTGGTCCGCCTGGACCGGTCTCAGTGTCCCGCCGCCGAGGTGCCAGAGGTGGGTGAGACCGTCGGGGAACTCCTCGGGATGATGGCTGGCGGTCAGCACGGTTCGGGAACCCCCTCCCACTTTCCACCACTCCGCGACGATGCGGCCGGCCAGGGCGCGTCCCTCGCGGTCGAGGAAGCTGTCAGCCTCGTCGAGGAGGAGCAGTTCGGGGCTCTGGGTCAGGGTGAGAGCGAGCAGAACCCGCCGCTTTTCACCGCCCGAAAGCGTGTGAAAACAGCGTTGGCCGACATCGGGAAGACCGAGCCGTTCCAGCCATTCCAGCCCTCTTCCCGGGTCTATAGATAGTGAGTCGAATATGTCGTTGACCGAGAGGGGGAACACGACCGCCGGCGGAAGCTGGGGGACGAACCCGATGCGGGCGCCCCAGAGCGGCTTCCACCAGCGTCGCCAGGGGCTTCCTGGCCGGCCCCGCCACGCGAGGCGGCCCGTGGTGGGCGACTCGAGCCCGGCGATGAGCCTCAGCAGTCTCGTTTTCCCGGCACCGTTCGGGCCGAGCAGGCCGATGAACGCGCCTTCCGGAATCTCCGCGGAAATACCGCCGAAAATCGTCCTGCCGCTGCGGGCCAGCGAGATCCCGTCGAGGCGGAGCATCAGCGGCTGCCCTCCTGCGTGGAGAGGGTATCGGCTTTTTTCACGCCTTCGAAATTCCGTCGAAGCAGCTCGAAATATCCCTCCTCGTCGGCCGTGCGCGGAAAATTGCTCAGCATGACCGGCTTCAGCGCGAGGGCGCTGCTCAGATTCTCCAGGAAACGGGCACCCCACTGCAGATTGCCGATACAGACGGAAGCGGTGTGCCCCCTGCAGCATTCGCGCATAGCCGATAAGTCGTCTGGCGTCAGGCCTTCGAGGGGTTGCCACGTGGCAACGGGATCGAGGCCGGCCCAGGCACAGAACTCGTGCTGCATCTCGGCGGCGAGAACCGGTGTTCCCGATACTCCGGCTGCCTCGAGCCGCAGGGAAGCCGTTTCGGATGCCAGTCGCTCACGGAAGGGGTGAAGTCGTCGGCGTGCCTCGTTTTCCGAAAGGTTCAGACGGGCGATTGCGAGGGGGGCGAGTTCCTCCACGAGCCGGGCGAACCGCTCCGGTATCGTGAGGGCTCCCGAGGCGGAACAGCAGACGACGGTCGTGTCTGCCAGACCGGCGCGTTTCCAATTCTCTGCGAGCGAACGCTGGAATTCGTGATGAAGGACCAGGCCGCCCCTCGACGTTTGCGATGCCGATGCAAGGGGGAATCGAATTTGTTCTTGACATTATGAGCTTATGCTCATATCCTTTGTCTTGATCAACAACATTGTTGAACGCAACGGCTATGACGAAGAACGCTGATAATGTCATCCCCCTTTCACCCGGGCACTGTTCTGACAACGGGCTGATCGTCTCGGTCTGTCTTTCCGAGAAAGTGGGCACGGCGAAGGCGCCGGTTCCTGAAGCCCGTTTCGTTACGGGGCTCGGCATCGAAAACGATGGTCATGCCGGCACAGGGCGGCAGGTGAGCTTGCTCCAGGTCGAGCATGTCGAGGCGTTCAACGCGGTTCACGGCTTTCTGGCCGGCCCCGGCGACTTCGCCGAGAACATCCTGACCCGCGGCATCGACCTGAGCCGTCGGACGTCAGGCGACCGTCTGCGCATCGGCGATACGGCAGTGCTCGAGGTCGTGCAGATCGGGAAGGAAGTCCTGCCACACCACTACTCGTTCCACGGCTTCCGGTTGCTGCCGACGCTGGGCCTCTTCTGCAGGGTGGTCGAGGGCGGCCTGGTTGCTGCCGGAGCGGCGATCTCGAATCTGCCGAAGGCCCAGTGATGAGCGAACCGGGAAGAAGTGCGACCGAGACATTCGAGGTGGCTCGGGCGCGATGCCTCGCCGCAGAGGCAAGCGGCTCGCTCGGAAAACCCTTTGCCGAGCCCTGGTTCGACCCGGCCCTCTGGCGGATCGACGAGGGAGGGGAGTTATACGGCATCCTGCCCGGGGGGCTTTCCCCCGAGGGATATCGCCATATCGTGCATGGTGGCGCCATCGCGGCCCTGCTCGACGCGGCCATGACCCACTGCCTGTTCGGCCGCGGCGTGATGGGGTTGACGGCCGAAATCCAGATCAGATTCCGGCGACCGTTGCCGGTCGGGCGAGAGACGCAGGTACGCGCATCGCTCGAAACTTCGGTTGGGAACCAGGTCTACCGGCTCGTTGCAACCGTATCGGCCGAGGGCGAGGTGAAGGCCGAGGCCCGTGGAACGTTCTTCCGCCCCCCCCGCCGGCCTGGTGCCCGAAAAGACGCATCCTGCACCGGTGGAGGGGCGGGTTTCAAACCTGCCTGTTGGCAAAATTCATTTATAGGAGGCTATATATGCCATATGGTGATGGAACTGGACCGAATGGAGCTGGACCCATGACCGGTCGGGGAATGGGGCCTTGCGGTGGGAACGCAGGACGCGGCTCCCAGGGGCGTAGTCGTGGGATGGGCCCGTGCGGCGGCGGCTTTGGCCGCGGACGGGGCCAGGGGCGCGGGCGGGGCTTCCGGGGTATGGCTGCCCAGATCGCCGCAGCGGGAGGTTCCGAACAGGCGCAACCGGATGCTCCGATCGAGGCACGGCTCGATATCCTCCAGCGTCAGCTCGAGGCCGTGTCAGGCCAGATCGAAGCGCTGAGGACCACACTGCGCCACCAGAACCTCCCGGTGGAGCAGCCGAAGCAGGATCCGGAAACGAAGTGATCCGATCGAAATATCCATGTTGAGATACTCGCAGAAGGTTCTCGACCATTTTTATGCCCCGCGTCATGTCGGCCGGCTCGATTCTTATGACGGCATTGGCCGGCTCGGCGACCCTGATTGCGGCGATTTCCTCGAAGTGACGGTGCGTCTTAGCGACGACCAGCAGAAAATCGCCGCGATCGGGTATCTCGTCAAGGGCTGCCCGGCCGCGATCGCCACATCGAGCATCACGGCCGAACTGGCTTGCGGCAAGGAGATCGAAGACGCTGCCATGCTGACTGACGCCGCGATCATCGATGCGCTCGACGGCTTGCCCCCGGGCAAGGAGCACTGCTCCGTTCTCGCGGTGAAGGGGCTCCAGCTTGCACTCCAGAATGCCGTTCTCCGGCATCTTTTCAAACGCGCCGGGATCGTCGACTCGGACGAGGAGTTCGACCGTCTCGTCGAGAGTGGCGGTCTCGAACAATACATCCACACCTGCGACGGCTCGTGCGAGGGATCGCCGGAGTCGTGCAGTCAGACGACGGAAGGGGAAAAACCATGTTGATCGCTATTTCCGCCCGTGGCGACACGATGGATGCCGCCATGGACCCTCGCCTCGGCCGGGCCGAGAAGTTCATCCTGATCGAGAGCGATTCCGAAAAGACCTCGATTCTCGAAACCGCCGCCACCCAGGCGACGCACGGAGCCGGCATCCAGACGGCTCAGGCCCTCCTTAAGGCCGGTGCGAAAGCCGTCATTTCGGGAGATTGTGGCCCGAAGGCGTTCCAGGTGTTCCAGACGGCCGGCGTGCCCGTGTATGCCGCAACCGGCGGGACCGTTCATGACGTGTTCGCCGCCTGGCGCCGGAACGAGCTTCCGGTGATCGGCCAACCCGGCGCCGCCAAACATGCCTGATGAATAGCACGAACGATACGACTTCCGGGGAGACCGGGGGCTTCGGCCGTCCGGCCCCCTGGATCGCCGTCGCGAGCGGGAAGGGTGGCACGGGAAAGACGAGCGTGGCGGTCAGCCTTGCCAGGGCCGCCCTCCGGGCCGGCCGCCGCGTCCAGCTTGTCGATGCCGATGTCGAGGGGCCGAACGCCCATCATTTTCTCGGTCTCGGCGAGCCCGAGACGTTTCCGGTCGAGGCGATGCTGCCGCGCATCGACCCGGCCCGCTGTACCCTGTGCGGCGAGTGTGCCTCGTTCTGCAACTACCAGGCTTTGGCCGTCCTCGGCGACCGCGTGATGGTGTTTCCGGACATGTGCCATGGCTGTGAAGGTTGCCGCGTGTTGTGCCCGGTGCAGGCGATCGAGAACGGTTCGCAGGAGATCGGCCGCATCATGCACTGGCGAGGCGATGGCTTCGAGGCCTGGCAGGGCCGGCTGCACGTCGGCCAGGTGCTCAGCCCGACCCTGATCCGCGAACTGCACCGGCGCGCGCGCGAGTCGGCCCCCGGCTACGACCTGACCATCGTCGATTCCCCGCCCGGAACGTCGTGCCCCATGATGGCGGCCGTGCGCGGCGCGAACCGGCTGGTGCTGGTGACCGAACCGACGCCGTTCGGCCTGCACGACCTCGAACTGGCGATGGCGGCCGTGCGCCGCATGAAGCTGCCGGTCGAGGTGATCGTCAACCGCTCGATCGGAGACGACGCGGCGATCGACGACCTCTGCCGCGCCCGCGCCGTTCCCGTCATCGCCCGGTTCCCCGAAGATCGCGCGGTGGCTGCGGCATACGCCGAGGGCCGGCCGATGATCGAGGGCGGCGCAGAATGGGCGAAGCAGTACGACGACCTGCGTCGCCACCTGGAGGTACAATGCTGACCGAATGGGTGATCATCAGCGGAAAAGGCGGAACAGGCAAGACCAGCGTCACGGCAGCGCTCGCGGCCTGGTGCGGCACGTCCGTCCTCACCGATACCGACGTCGACGGCGCCAATCTCGAACTCGTTCTCCAGGCGCGCCAGGCGACCGAACAACGGTTTGAAGGTCGGCGGAAAGCCGTCATCAAGCCGTCGTTGTGCCGCGCATGCGGAAAATGCGCCGACGAGTGCCGCTTCGACGCCGTGCATCCGGCCGCCATGCGGCCCGACCGGGGCGTCATCATGACGATCGATGCCGATGCATGCGAGGGGTGTGGCCTGTGCAAGCGCATCTGCCCGGCCGATGCCATCGTCATGAAAAAGACCGTGGGTGGCACCTGGCGCGAGAGCGATACTCCGTGGGGCCGTCTGTTCCATGCCCGGCTCGAACCGGGCGGCGAAAACTCGGGCAAACTCGTGGCCTTGCTGCGCAAGAAAGCGCGCGAGTATGCCGAGGCACACGGCATACCGCTTCTGCTGACCGACGGTCCGCCCGGCTCGGGCTGTCCCGTCATCGCCACCCTGACCGGGGCCCACAAGGTGCTGATCGTCACCGAGCCGACCCCGTCGGGACGATCCGATGCCGAGCGGGTGCTCGACCTGTGCCGGCACTTCCGGCGTCCGGTGTGGCTGGCCGTCAACAAGTATGACCTGCATACGGGGATGGCACAGCAGATCGAGGAGTGGGCGCGCGCCCGCGATCTGCCGATCGTCGGCCGGTTGCCCTATGACCCCGCCGTTCCCACGGCGATCCGGCGCGGCGTTCCGGTGCCCTCACTGCCGCCCTCGCCTTGGAGCCAGGCCCTGGCCCGCATGGCGATGGAAACCGGTCTTTCGTCAAAAAATAGTAAATAATGTATATCAAGGAGAAGAAAAGAAATCCTCTCACCCGCAGATGTTCGATACCGCCTGTATCCATGCAGGCCAGCATCCCGACGAGCTGTTCGGCGGCGTCAGCGTGCCGATCTATCAGTCCTCCACGTTCGCATTCGAGAGCGCTGAGGTCGGCGCCGCGCGCTTTTCGGGCCAGAGCGACGGATACAAATACACGCGGCTCGGCAACCCGACGACGGCGGCCCTCGAAGCCTGCATCGCCGAACTCGAGGGCGGCGGCATCGGCCTCGCCACGGCTTCCGGCATGGCGGCCGTCAGCACCGCCTACCTGGCGCTCCTGGGAAACGGCTGCCACATGGTCTCGACCGACTCCGTGTACGGACCGTCGCGGACCCTTGCCGAACGCGAGCTTACCCGGTTCGGCATCGAAACCACGTATGTCGACACGTCGAAGCTCGACCAGCTCAAGGCGGCGATGCGCCCGAACACGAAGCTCGTGTATCTGGAAACGCCCGCCAATCCGACGCTTTCCGTCACCGACATTGCCGAGGCCGCGAAGATTGCCCATGCAGCCGGCGCCGTGGTCGTCGTCGACAACACGTTCTGCAGTCCGATGCTCCAGCGGCCGCTCGACCTGGGCGCCGATATCGTGCTGCATAGCATGACGAAGTTCATCAACGGCCACAGCGATGTCGTGGCAGGCATCCTGATTACCCGCAGCCCCGAACTCGCGGCCCGCCTGAAGAGTGTTCTCGTGCAGATGGGCGGTACCATCGACCCGCACCAGGCTTGGCTCGTCCTGCGAGGCGTGAAGACCCTGCCGATGCGCATGCGGATCGCCCAGGAGAACGCGCAGCGCTTGGCCGATGAATTGTCGCGTCACCCGCTGATCGCTTCCGTCGCGTATCCCGGCCTGAAGTCCCATCCGCAGCATGATCTGGCGGCGAAACAGATGAAGGGGCCGGGCTCGATGATCTCGTTCGAGCTGGCCGGCGGCGTCGAAGCCGGCCGCATCCTGATGAACAGCGTCTCCCTCTCGACGCTGGCCGTCTCGCTCGGCGGCATCGAAACGCTCATCCAGCACCCCGCCTGCATGACGCACGCCTCGGTGCCGCGTGAAACCCGGCTTTCTGCCGGCATCACCGACGGCCTGGTCCGGCTCTCGGTCGGTTGCGAGGCCTACGACGACCTGCATCAAGACCTCTTTTCCGCTCTCGATGAAGTGAAACGGCAGTGTTCCGGTGAGGAACAGCAGGCCCGCTTCAAGGCGAACGTATAAATATAAGGAGATATATCATGAAAATCGCCATTCCCGTTGCCGAAGGCGTGTTGTCCGAACATTTTGGCCATTGTGAAGAGTTCGCGTTTTTCGACGTCGACGACGCCACCCGCGCCGTGTCGAAGGAAGCCCGACTCCAGCCGCCACCCCACGAGCCCGGCGTACTGCCGCGCTGGCTGGTTTCGAACAAAGCGACCGTCGCGATCGTCGGCGGCATGGGCATGCGCGCCCGCCAGCTGCTCGAAGAGGGCGGTATGAAAGTCGTGATGGGCGCTCCCAGCCTGCCTCCGGCCGAAATCGTGCGCCAGTATCTCGCCGGCACTCTCGTCGGCGGCGACAACACGTGCAGCCACGGCCCCGATCATGTCTGCACCGACGCGCACGGCCACGGACATGCCCACGGCCACACCTACCAGCACGGCCATGCCCATGGCCCTGCCTCGCGCAAGACAGAGCGGTGACCACGCGTCATGAGGAACATTCAGAAATGACATCTTCGAACTGTAGCAATTGCTCCGACACCTCGTGTTCTTCGAAAACACGGCAACCGGAAGAGTCGGCCGAGGATTTCCTTCGGCGGCAGCGGCTCCAGGGAAACCTGTGCCGGATCAAGCACGTGTTCTTCGTGCTCTCCGGAAAGGGCGGGGTGGGCAAGAGCACCGTCGCCGCAAATTTCGCGATCTCACTGGGCATGAACGGCTACCACGCCGGTCTGCTCGACATCGACTTGCACGGTCCGTCGATTCCGACGATGCTCGGCCTTGCTGACGCCCGTGCCGAATCGGCGGGAGATGGGCTGATCAAGCCGGTCGAGCTGACATCGTCCGTCAAGGTCATGTCGGTTGCCTTTCTCTTGCAGGGAAACGATGATGCCGTCATCTGGCGCGGCCCGATGAAGGCCGGCGTCATCGAGCAACTGGTGGCAGACGTCGACTGGGGCCCGCTCGACGCGCTCGTCGTCGACTGCCCGCCCGGCACCGGAGATGAGCCGCTCAGCATCGTGCAGACCGTCGGAAAGGCCGATGGAGCGATCATCGTCACGACCCCACAGCAGGTTGCCACCGCAGATGTGCGGCGCTCGATCAGCTTTTGCCACCGCCTCGACCTGCCCGTGCTGGGCGTGATCGAGAACATGTCCGGCTTCGTCTGCCCGCATTGCAAAGAAACGACCGCGATCTTCAGCAAAGGCGGCGGAGAGGCAATGGCGGCCGACATGGGCGTTCCGTTCCTCGGCCGGATCCCGATCGATCCCGAGCTGATGGGGGCTGGCGATGGCGGCGTTCCGTATGTGCAGAAGTATGCGAAACGTCCCGCCGCCCAGGCCTTTTCCGAGGCGATACAGCCGCTGATGAGCCGGATGGGCGATGCCCTCGCGGGCCGGAAAGAAGCGTGACATGTCGAGCGGAATCGTCGTCGTCGATCTTCTCGGCTTTTTGGTGCTGATTTTGGTGACCATCACCGGTGGTATCATCAAATGGCATCTTCCACCCGGCTCCGGGCACGGTGGTCACGGCCCGGGGCCGGGCCACGGCCTGGGCCAGGGGTTCGGTCATGGATTCGGCCATGGATTCGGCCATGGCCATAATATCGGCCTCGACGACGGTTCCGGCCCGAAACTGCTCTGGGGAATGGATCGGCACACATGGGGCGACATCCACTTCTGGCTTTCCATTACGTTTCTCATCGTGATGGCGTTTCACCTGTATCAGCATCGCCATTGGCTGAGGGCCTGCCTGAGCCGGAGCGGCGCCTGTGCGACCGGGGAGAGCGTCTGATGTCTCGCCCTCTTTGGAAGCGACAATGCAATCACCGGATGAAAGGAATCAGAGAATGACCGTGAAATCAGAAACCCTGAAAACCGCATGGGAAAAGCGAGACGGCCCGCTCGTGCTGGCGACCGTCGATTCCAATGGCACGCCGAATGCGGTCTACGTCATGTCCGTGAAACTCCTTTCGGATGGCCGCATCGCCATTGCCGACAACAAATTCCACAAGACCCGGGGCAACATCAAAAACGGCAGCAGGGGGGCGCTCCTCTTCATGGCGAAAGATCATACGGCGTATCAGGCCAAAGGCACGATCGAATACGTTACATCTGGCAAAATATATGATGACATGCTGACATGGGTCGATGCCCGGTATGCCCGCGTGGCGGTCGCCGTCCTGCACATCGAACATCTCTATTCGGGAGCCGAGGAGTTGGCCTGATAACGCCTGTGTGAGTGAAATAACGATGAATACAATATCATCAAGACTCAAGGATGCACTGAAGCAGGTTGCCTGCACGAAAACCATCGGGGATGTCCGCATGGGGTTGGGATATTCGGCGGTGCGCCTGTCGAGCGGTGAGACCGGATTGTGCTGGACACCCAAAGGGGGAAACCGCTGTTGCCAGCAGTTCTCCGCGGCCGGAACGCTCTCCGGATGGCCGGCAACCGACCTGCTCGAGGGAATCACTCATCCGGATTCCGCCCTGAAGCGCATGCTGGGGGTGGCGACGGCGAACGCCCTCGGCATGGCCTTGACCCAGGCACCCTCGCTTGGCGGAGAGCTCCTTCCCATCCTGAATCTGGGACCTGGCGACCATCTGGTCATGGTTGGGCACTTCGCCCCGCTGATTCCCGGGATCCGTCGAACGGGCTGTCGGTTGAGTATTGTCGAAGCGAACCCATTGGAGGGAGAGCTGGATCGTGAACAGGGTCTGGCGGCGCTGAAACAGTGTACCGTGGCGATCATCACGGCGACGACGCTGGTAACCGGCGGCCTCGAGGAGTATCTTGCCGCGCTGGGCTCGGTGCGGGCCGCCGTGCTGCTCGGCCCCTCGGTGCCTTTGTTCCCGGATGTTTTCCGGGGAACGGGCCTGACGCACCTGGCGGGGTCGCGGGTGCTCGATGGCGAACGCGCTCTGAGAATCGTCTCGGAAGGCGGAGGGACACCGATGTTGAAGCCCTGTCTCGAAGCCCTCGTCGTTCCGGTTCCGCAGGCGTGATCATCGGCGGGAATGGGGAAACAAATGGATATGGACAGACTTGACGAAGAAGTGATCGAGAACCGGCGGCGGTATGAGACCCGACGGGAACTCTACCGAAGCTTCGGCTATGACATCGAACGGGAGCGGGAGTTCATTCTCGGCATCGTCCGCCCCGTGACGGGACCGGTCCTCGAGATCGGCACCGGCAAAGGCTACATGACGGTTGCCCTGGCCCGGGCGGGAGCCCGGCTGACCTCCGTCGATCTCTCTGCCGAGGTTCAGCGCATGGCTTTGCTGAACCTGCGCCATGACGGCTGTGCCGAACGGGCGAGGCTCGAAATCGCCAATGCCGAGCAACTGCCGTATGCAGCGGCATCGTTCGACCTGGTGATCACCGTGAATGTCCTTCATCACCTCGCCCGGCCCCGGGCCGTGTATGAAGAGATGACCAGGGTTGTGTCATCCGCAGGGCGTATCGTCGTAAGTGATTTCAGCACTTACGGCCTGGAAGTGATGGACCGGATTCTGCAAAGTGAAGGGCGCCGTCATGACGTGGGTTCCGGCAGTCTGATGGAGATGCGGGAGTGGCTGCTTGCCGACGGGTTCAAGGTCGGCCTCCACCGGACCAGCATCCAGGACACGATTGTCGGGGTGCGATGAATATGCTGCCATATCTGAAGATCACGATTCTCGTCGATGACAAGGCCCCCCAGAAGCTGACGGCCGAACACGGCCTGGCGTTCTGGATCGAGTTCGGGAATGCGAAGCTGCTGTTCGACACCGGCCAGGGGCCGGCACTGGAGGCCAATGCCCGGACACTCGGCATCGACCTTTCCACGGCCGACATGGTGGCCTTGAGCCATGGCCACTACGACCACACGGGCGGATTGCCGCTCGCCTTGGAGCAGGCACCCGGGGCGCGGCTTCATTGCCATCCTTCGGTGGCCAGGCTCCGCTACAGCATCAAAAACGCTACGGCGAAAGATGTCGGCATGCCTGAACCCGCCCGAAGGGCTGTCGGACGATTGCCTGGAAAACAGCTGGCTTACGAGGCCAGGCCGGTCTTGTGGTCTTCGGATGTCGGACTGACGGGGCCGGTTCCAAGACGGACAGCCTTTGAAACCACCGGAGGTCCCTTCTTCCTCGATCCGCAGGGTGTGCAGCCCGATGCCATCGAAGACGACCAGGCATTCTGGGCCCGTACCCGCGAGGGCATCGTCGTCGTGACCGGCTGCTGCCATTCCGGCCTGATCAACACCCTCACCCGCGTGCGCGAGCTGGCGGGAGACGAGCCCATCCTCGCCGTTATCGGCGGTTTTCACCTGCTGAACGCAGATGCCGACAGACTCGAACGGACGATCGGAGAACTGCGCGAATTCCGGCCGGGGCAGCTGATTCCCACGCATTGCACGGGGGACGGCGCCGTCGCGGCTCTGGGCGCGGCCTCCGGCGTCACGGTCGTTCCCGGCAAGGCCGGGGATACGTTTCAGTGGTGACGGGCGGTCGTGTGGTTGCGCCGATGGTGCCGCTCAGCAGACACAGTGTGTCAGGACAGCAGATAGATCCCGAACGCGGCGGCCAGCACGAAGCGATACCAGGCGAACGGCGTCAGACGGGTGGTGTTCAGGAAACGCATGAAACCGACCACGGCGAGCCAGGCCACCACGAACGAGACGAAGAAACCGATCGCGAAGACGCCGGCGTCGCTCATCGACAGCAGCTCCCGGCTCGACCAGAGATCTTTGCCCGTGGCGGCGACCATCATCGGAATGGCGAGCAGGAACGAAAATTCCGCTGCCGGCACATGTGCCACGCCGAACAACAGGCCGCCGGCGATCGTCGCGCCGGCTCTGGAAAAGCCCGGCCACAGGGCAAGGCACTGGCAGACGCCGATTCCCAGCGCCTGCTTCCAGGTCATCTCGTCGACCGTCGTGGCCCGAACCTTGGGCTGATACCTCTCGGCGAGAATCAGATACACGCCGCCGACGACGAGTCCGAGCAGCACGGTTTTCGGCGAGAAGAGATACAGCTTGATCTTCTTGTGAAAGAGAAGTCCGAGAACGACGGCGGGAACCATCGCCAGCGCGATGTGCCACAGGGTCAGCCGCTGGCTTTTCCACGGCAGGTCGCGCCAGCGCCGCAGCATGTCGAGAATGCGTGCCCGGTAGAGAATCGCCACGGCGAGGATCGCGCCGAGCTGGATGAACACCTCGAAGGTGTCGGCCTTCTCGCCCGTGAAGCCCAGCAGATGCCCCGAGAGAATGAGATGTCCGGTCGAACTGACCGGCAAAAACTCGGTCAGCCCTTCGACGATTCCCTGAATGACGGCGACAAGATGGATGTTCATGCGGCTACCTCCATGGATGCGACAGGACGAGAGTGCCGATCACCTTACACGAAATTCCGGCGAAGGAAAATCCCTCGGACATCTGACACCTGCAAGCCGCCTCGAGCCGGTGCGCTGCGTGCGGCTTTTCTGAATGGTGAAGCTGCTGCTCACTTCAACCAGGACCCTTCCGAGGAACGGTTTCGATTTGACCGACTTGTTTGACGGCGGTATAATTTGCGAAGTGGACAAATGCTCAAAACAACGGGTTGTGGGGTCGCTTCCGGCGTCGTGAGTCAATGGTAATACCCATGAAATTTAGATGGTGGAAAACGGTAGCGGTTCTCTGCCTGACTCTTCAGGTCGGGTTCCTGGCTGCTGGGTTGTTGCATTTCGTCCACAGCGAGCGGCAGGAACACCATCATGATCGTTGCGAACATTCCAGCTCCAACTTCCCGCATCTGCACATGGTATCCCCTGAAGGGGGACGAGACGAACACGATGCGTTTCCGTCCCGATATCGTGGCATCACGGCAGCCCCCGCCCAATCAAGTGGGCTTTTCCGCTGGGCCATGTCTGGGAACATCGTTCCCTGTCCGTCCGAACACTGTCTTCTCTGTTCGTTGTCAGAACTGGTGCGTTCGAGCGATGTTTCGCCGGCGGGGGAACCGCTGGTGCCCATCAGCTTTGCCCGTCGCCCTGCGGGCGCTCCTGCGTTTCACCATCTTCAGGGCGCCCTTCGGCCATGTCTGCCGCGTGGCCCTCCCGTCGTGAGCTGATCCCCCGGTTTCGGAACCACCGCAGACCGCCGGCATCCTGCCGGCGATTCAGCCCATGACGGGAGAATAGTGTGAAATATATAACTGTTGTTTTTTGTTTGCTCTTTTTTGCTTTTGCGCCCTGCCGACCTGGCGCATTCGCGGCGGAAGCCGCCTCGAACGCCGACATTGCGACGCTGCGTGACGAAATAGCCTGCTTGCGGTCAGAGATGTCGGCAATGCGTGAAAAATACGAAACGACCATCGCCCGCCTCGAGGAACAGGTGAACAGGCTTGGCTCCGGCACCTGCGAACCTGCCGCGCCGATGCTGCAACCAGCGCAAGCCGCATTATCGCCCGTCGATGAGCGGGAGCGGCTCCGGATCGCGGCCGCCGGCGCCCTTGGCGCGGCTGGCCTGGAACCGGTGACGGTGGCCACGCCGTCTGCGCAGACTGTCACGTTCAAGGCCGGCGAGCTGGGGCAGCAGGCGCTGAATCCCGAGATCAGCATGACCGGTGACGTCATCGCCCAGTTCCGCTCGCAAGAAGACGTGCGCGAACAGGCGCGCGGCACGTTCCGCTCGCTCGGCATTCACGGAGAATGCTATCTCGATCCGGATACCCGGTTCAAAGCTTCGTTCCCCATCCAGGAGGAAGGAACGGAAATCTGCGAAGCCTACATCTCTCGCGTTGGTTTCTCGAAAGATCTCAATCTGACGCTGGGCAAGTTCCATCAACAGTTCGGTGTCGTGGGCCGGTGGCATCAACACGCTCTCGACCAGGTGGATTTCCCGCTCGCTCTTCGGCGTCTTTTCGGCGGCCCGCTGGAGCAGATCGGCGTTTCGTTCGACTGGCAGTTGCCGGCAGAGAAGGGAATGGGACGCGAGTTCACCTTGCAGCTCACCCATGCGAACAATGATGCGCTGTTCGCCGAGAACACCCGGGGTGTTCCCTGCCTCCTGGCTCACTACAAGCAGTTCAAGGATCTGGATGCCTCGACCTATCTCGAATGGGGCGTCACCGGCCTGGCGGGCACCAACGACCGCTGGAACGTGGGCGCGGCGCCGGCGATCTCCATCCATGACGAGTCGCGGCCGACCTACGCCCTGGGATTCGACCTGACACGCCTGTGGGAACCCACGGACCGGATGCGGTATCGCAACTTCTGCTGGCGCACCGAGGGGTATTATCTTGCCCGCGATATCATTACAACGGCGGGAGATCGCGATACGGCTCACGCCTGGGGGGCATACACCAACCTCCACTGGAAGCTGAACCGGATTCTCGAGTCCGGTATCCGCCTCGACTACTACCGGCCCGACTCGAAGCCGTATGCCGCCGCCCTCACGCCGACGGAGCTGTATCCGAATGCCCTGCACATGGTGTCGGGGCATGATCCCTGCGAGTTCCAGGTCAGTCCCTACTGGACGTGGAGCCAGAGTCCCTGGGTGCATTACAGACTCGAATTCGATTATCGCAAGGGTCACAACATGGAGCCGGACGACCGGCGCATTACGCTGCAGTGCATCTGGGCCGGCGGCCCTCATCTGCATGATCGTTACTGAAACAGGTGAAATATGAATAAAAATATCATGATAGTTGCGATGATCATCGTCTCTCTGTGGGTGCGGTGCGCACCTCTCTGCGCTGCCAATGGCTCGGAAAACGGGGAGCGGCCGCTACGCGTCGTCACGACGATTCCCGATTATGCGGATTTCGCACGCCGGCTGGGCGGGGAACATGTCATCGTGTCGCATATCGTCCAGGGCGACCAGGATGCCCATTTCATCCGGCCGAAGCCTTCGTTCGTCCAGATGCTGCGCGAAGCCGATCTGCTCATCGCGACGGGCCTCGATCTCGAAATGTGGCTGCCCACTGCCGTCGACAAGTCGGGCAACCCCCGCATCCGGAGCGAGGCGGTCGGCTACGTGGCGGCCGCGCAGGGGGTGCGGATGAAGGATATTCCGACCGTCCTGTCGCGAAGCGAAGGGGGACTCCATATCTATGGAAACCCGCACATCACGGTGAGCCCCATCAACATGCTTCGGGTCATCGAGAATATCGAGATCGGCCTCGAGAAAAATGCCCCGGCGCATGCACAGGAGTTCCGGACCCGCCTCGCTCAGCTCAAAGGTGAATTTTATAATAGGCTATATGGAAGCGAACTGGTCGAGGTCCTCGGCGGGGAAACGCTGGTGAAGCTTCATCAGGAAGGCAAACTGCACGACTTCCTGAAACAGAATACCTTCGAAGGCAAGCCTCTGTCCGAGATGCTGGGCGGCTGGACAGGAAGGATGCTCCCTCTGCGCGGCCTTCCCATCGTGACCTATCACAAAAACTGGATCTACTTCTGCGACGATTTCGGCCTCGTCCAGGTCGATACCATCGAGCCCAAACCCGGCATTCCGCCTTCCCCGAAGCACACCAGGGAACTCGAAGAGCGGATGCGCCGCGATGGCGTCAAGATCATGCTGTCGGTCAACTACTTCGACGAGCAGACCGTCAAATCCATTGCCGAAGCCACCGGGGCGAAGTATCGCATGGTGCCATACTATGTCGGCGGCTCAACCGGCGTGGGAGACTACTTCTGCCTCGTCGATCACTGGATCGACGCCCTCGTGAAGATGGCCGGTGAGGCCGGGGTGAAAGGGGAATCACGATGACGGGAAAGACGGCCGAGGTCCCCGGTGCTTCGCCTCCTCTCATCCGTTGCCGCGATGTCTGCGTCGGCTATGACCAGGAGCTGGTTCTGGATGGCGTCGATCTGGAGGTGCCACGCGGGGCGTTCGTCCCCTTCGTCGGCCCGAATGGCGCGGGCAAGACCACGCTTCTGCGCGCCATCCTGGGCCTCCTGCCTCTGCGGGCCGGCACGATCGAGACGCCGTTCGACACCGTCCCGGCGGGGTTCGTTCCCCAGCATCAGAGCATCGACCTGTTGTTTCCCGTTGTCACGCGGGATATCGTCATGATGGGCCTGTATCCGCGCCTGGGCTGGTGGGGACGGCCGTTACCAGCCGACCGCGAACTCGTCGATCATCTGCTGGTACGATTCAACCTGTCCGCGCACTCGATGAAGGCCTTTCACGAGCTGTCCGGTGGAATGCGCCAGAAGGTGCTGATCGCCCGGGCCCTGGTGACGGGGGCCGACGTGCTGGTGATGGACGAGCCGACGGCCTCGCTCGATGCCGATTCCGAAGGCGAAGTCATTCACCTCCTGCACGAGTTGGCGGTCAGGGATGGAAAAACCGTTTTGTTTGCCCAGCACGGGCTCGACCTTATCCGGCATCTGACCGACGAGGTGTGCCGCGTCCATCATGGAAAGGCGCGCATCATGCCCTGGAGGGAACTGCATCTCGACGAGCCGGAGGTGCGTGCCCATGCATGAATCCCTTGCGATGATGGTCTCAACCGTCTTGGAAATCTACGGCACGGCCCTGCCGGTCGGTCTGTTGATCGCAGCCACAGGTGCCCTGTTCGGGGTGTTCGTCGTCCTCAAACGCGTCGTGTTCATCGGGGTGACCCTTTCGGAGGCTGCGGCCTGTGGCATCGCGCTTGGCCTGCTTCTGGGCTGGCCCACCTTCGTCGGCGCCCTGCTGACGGCGATGCTGGTGGTGCTGCTGCTCGGTCTGCCGTTCGAGCGGTGGTTGAATCTGCCCCGTGACACCTTCCTCGGCGTGCTGTTCGTGGCGTTCTCGGCCGGCAGTGTCGTGCTCGTCGCGAAAAGCGGCTTCGGTCTCGAAAAGGTGAAGAACCTGCTGTTCGGAAGTCTGTTATTCGCCTCCCCCCACGACCTGTGGCTCATCATGGGTGTGTTGCTGCCGTGTGCCGCCTGGCTTCTCGTGAGTATCAGGCCGACCGTTTATGCCTTCCTCGACCCCGACGCGGCGCAGGTGTTGGGAATACGGGTGCGGGCGATGGAGTTCGCATTCTTCATCGCCCTCGGTGCCGTCGTGGCGGCCGCCTCGAAGATCGCCGGCGTGTTGCTGATCTTCTGCTACCTCGTCGTTGCCCCGGGAACGGCGCTCATCCTGTATCACCGGCTCGCAGGAGTCCTCGCGCTGTCTGTCGTCGTTGCCTGTTCCGTGACATTCGGCGGCATCCTCATCTCCTACAGATTCGATCTGCCACCGAACCAGACGATCGGTCTCGCACACTGCCTCGTCTTCCTTCTGGCGATGTTCACCCGCACGGGGCTGCCGGGAATCCGCTGGCGAAACGGTGTTCCCTTCACGGGCCTGGCCGCCGCAGCCTGCCTTCTTGGGCTGTTGGCCGTGCCGGTGGATGGACAACACCCCGAGGAATCGCCCCAGATGCCTTCTCTCGAACGGGGAAGCTCTGGAAACACGGTGCCGGCCGCTCCTTCGCAGGAACTGTCTCAGAGCGGATGGCCGGAGCTTGTCGAGCGGCTCGGTTCCGCGTTTCGCACGCGCGGCCGGCAGGCCGTTCCCGATGCGGTGGCCTTTCTCCGGAAGGACCCGCCCCTGTTGTTCCGGGCGCAGATCGTCGCCGAGATCGAGCATGCGATCGCTGCCTCGTCCGGCTGGCAGATCCGCCGGCCGGCTTCCGACCCGGTGAACGGAGCTGCAGCCGAGGCTTGCCTCGCGCGCGCGCAACAGGGGAGCGGAGGAAAGCCATGATCCGGGAACGTCCCGGGGAATCTTTCCGGGATGATGTATTTTTATTGATATAATATAGCTGTGCGTGTCTTGGCGGCGAATCCTGAAGGTGAGACAGGCGGTCAGCGATGTTCCGGTGACCGCTCGTCCCGCCTGCAGGAACAAGCTGCCGGATTGCATGCAGGGTTGGAAGGGGTTGAACATGACCGAACTTGTCGCTGCGGAAGAAATCACGAAACGTGTGGGCTGGTGGAAACCGGAAACGATCGTCGACCGGGTCTCTCTTTCCCTTTGCGAAGGGGAAATCATGGGAATGCTCGGGCCCAACGGTGCGGGAAAGACCACCACGATGAAAATGCTGCTTGGCTTGACCTCCATCACCTCGGGCGTCGCGAGAATGTTCGGGGCCCCCGTGCCGTCGGCATCATCCCGTGTCGGCGTGGGTTTCCTTCCCGAATCGATCCAGCATCCGGGCCACCTGACCGTGTATGAATACATCCGGTTCCATGCCCTGCTGAGCGAGCTGAAAGTCCCGGGCGAGCTGGTCGGGGAGCAGTTGCGGCGCGTCGAGCTGTGGGAGCATCGCGACCGTCTGCTGATCGAATGCTCGAAAGGCATGCGTCAGCGCGCCGATATCGCTCGGCTGCTGATGAAGCGGGCGAGGTTGATCCTCCTCGACGAACCGTTCAGCGGACTCGATCCCTGCGGTCAGGTGATGCTCCGAGAGCTGCTTCTCTCGCTGAAGCAGGAGGGGATCGCGATCCTTGTGAATTCCCATGCTTCAGGCATCCTGGAAGATGTCTGCGATCGTGTCTGCCTGATGAACCGGGGGCGTGTGGTTCTTGGCGGCTCCCTTGCGGAACTCCTCCGGACGAGTCAGACCCGGGTCGTGGCTTCATTTCCTGAATCGGGAACGGCGCTCGAGACTTTCGTTGCGGCCCATTCCGCGATTCCGCATCGCCGCCTCGATCGGGGTGAGATCGAGTTTCTCGCCGGTGAGGCTGCCATCGTGAACGATCTGCTTCGGGACATCCTCCGCGGGGGGGGGATGGTCACGCTGGTGGCACCGGTCACACTGACACTCGAGCAGTTGTTCCTGCGGGAGCTTTCTGAGCGCGGCGACGCCGCGAACGAGAGGAGAGGGTGAGATGTTTCCGAGAATACGCCTGATAGCCTGGGACACCTTTCTCGATGTGGCCCGCCACAAAATGCTGACGGTGCATCTGGTGTTTGTCGGAATTTCCCTGGGGCTGTTCAACCTCTTCGGCCACTTTGCCACGACACCGACACTGGAATACCGGATGATCCAGGATGTGGGGCTGTCGATCATCTCGTTGTTCGGCTTTCTGATCTCGCTGTTCATCGGCTCGACAACTCTTCGGGACGAGATTCTGCATAAAACCGCCTATACCATCCTCACCCTTCCGATGGGGCGCTGGGAACTGTATGCCGGCAAGTTCCTCGGCACTCTTCTGGCGGCCATCGTGAATGTTTTCCTCATGCTTGGGCTCCTGGCCGGTCTGCTGTATCTGAAGTTCGGCGTGCTCTGGACGGGGTTCCACTGGGTCGTCCTGTTCATGCTTTTCGAGTTCGCGATCATGTCGGGAATGGTTCTTCTGTTCTCTCTTTCCGACTCCCTGATCGTCTGTTTCTCTCTCTCGGTCTTCTGCGTCCTCCTCGGAAACATGATGGACCACGTGCGGCATCTTGCTGCGGAGGCCGGAATTCCCCTCCTCATCTGGCTTACAGACCTGCTTGGCTGGATCCTCCCGAATTTCGGCCTGCTCAACATCAAACACAAGATTCTCACCGATCTGGCCATTTCGCCGGGTCTGGCCTTGTCGGCGGGATTCTATGTCGCAAGCTACTTATTCTTTCTCCTCGTTGCAGGTTCCTGGATTCTGGGGAAAAAGGACCTGTGATGATGAACAGACACGGAATCCTCCTCTTGGTCGCCATCGGACTGGTCGTGTCATCGCAGCAGATGTATACGGCAAAATATCATGTCGAGATTCGCCAGCCGACGCTGGCCGAAGGCATACTGACCGCCCAGCGGGACGTCGGCGAACCTGTTGCTGACCTTCATGAGCCATATGAGTCAGACGGAGGAAAAACCGCCGCCTCTGATACGGTTTCCGCCCCCGGGGGCCGGGAACACGAGCATTCTCACGAGGCCGATGTGGAGAGCGGTATTGGCTTCCATCATCATGGGCCTCACGACCACGGCGAGGAACATGATCACGAACAAGCGGGGGAGGGTGGGGGCCGTTCCGGGAAGCACGACCCGCACGAAGCAGAACGTGGGCCGGCGGAGCCTGGATGCTGCAGTCCAGCTGGCCCCGCCGTTTCACCCGGCTTGGCTCTCGTCCTGCGCCAACTGGGCTTTGCCGAGCTGGCGGCAAATCTCCTCTGGATCCAGATGGATGCAGACTCCCACCGAGGGCTCTGGCATCGGGTGGATTTCGCCCTTGCCCTGATTCCGGCCCTCGATCCCTCCTTCATCGATGCGTATCTCCTGCGGGCCTTCCTACTCGACGAGTATCAGGGCCGGCACGACGAAGCCCTCGCAATCCTCGAGCAGGCGGTGAAGCGGGTTCCCGGCCGCATCGAACTGTGGGAGCAGATCGGCCTGGTCTGCTTCAACCATGATGGCAGACACGGCCCCCGTCGACGTCTGGAGCAGGCGTTGGAGGCATTCCTGCATGCTGCCGACATGCCGGGGGCTCCGTCGCATCTCGTTCGAATGGCCGCTGTGACGCTGGCGGCGATGGGGCGCCGGGAGGAAGCTGTCAGGCTCCTGACCATGGTGGAAAAGGAGGCGGGAAGACCCGCCGAGCAACGGGCACGAGACCGGGAGATGATCGGACGCATACGGTCGGGGGAGGCATTTTAAGCGGCTGAAGGAACCAGGGGCACCGGTATCCGGAATTAGGATGAACCCCGGGGATGTTTGGTTCGTCATCAAAGAGGAACCCTCATCGGCAGAAAAGGATCTCTGGAAGCGAAAATCGATCTTGACCTAGTGAGCTTATGCTCATATCCTTAGGGTGAGGGTACCTCGTGGTTCCCTCCATCGAGGAAGGGTTTTTCCCCAACATGGGAGAAAACTCGGGAATGAAAAGGAGAAGATCATGCGAACTCTGATCGTGACGATGTCTGTATTGTGTGCGCTATCGTTTCTGCCTTGTGCGGCCGTTGCCGCGGAATCGACCGATGCAGCTGCCCAGGCTGCTGAGGCTCAGAAAATCCAGAATCCCGAAATGAATCTTCAGTTCGACAATGCGCTTCCTGCGAATTTCCGGGGTGGCGATCCGGATTCCGGCGTCGTCCATGTCCTCGAGGATCAGCCCTACAAGCGTCAGGAACACACCCTACTCTACGAAGATTCGCCACAGGCTATGGGTGCCGCCAGCGGTGCCACCTTCGCCGGCCCGCCTACGATCAACTGGACGACGGATCAGGTCAAGGCCGATGGTTCGGTTCAGACGATCGCCAATGACAATAACAACAAGGCCACGAGCGAAAGCGAGTTTCCCGAGCCGGGGGAATACCGGGTCGGCAACAGTGGCGCCCGCCAGGTGAGTCAGAGCGGCGGTGGCGCTTCCTCAACAACCCCCGGCCAGAGCGGCGAATCCGCGGCCGCCGGAGGTCAGACCGGCAACGCAACCACGGGGGAAGGTGTTGATGCTGCTTCGGGCCAGCGTGTCACCTCGACCCAGACGACCGGTGTCGTGTGCCATGATGTGACAAGCCCCAACGTGTGGGCCGTGTTCCAGGAAGCCGCCGGCGCAACGCAGAAGACGCTCGACGAGACCGAGCTCAAGAAGAAGCTTGGCGAGCAGGTGCTGGCAGGCAACGGCCTCTTCGATCCCGAGATGGCTGTTTCCGAAGCCTTGAAGGGAACAAGTATGCTCGCAGTTTCCGAGTTTCCCGTGAACCGGAAGCCTGCCGAAAAGACCGCGGCTGTGGGCGTGAAAGGCCCTCTGTTCAGCGAGATCGGGAAGGATGAAGCAAAAGTGGCGGGGACGGTCGGCATGAAGGTGCTTGATCCTCAGGTTCAGACGCGGCTTACCGATGTCGGAACCACCGACACACTCAAGGGGGTTTTCGTGCGCCGCAATGTGCCGTTCATCGTCACGGCTCTTGCGACCGACAACGGAGACAAGTGCTCGACTACGGCCGAAGCCGTCTGCCGGATCGAAACGAAGGATGGAACCGAAGTCGAAAAGTCCGAGAGCGGGTATCTGTTCCGCGTTCCCAACTATCCGCGTTCGGAGTATGCTGATCAGCCAGAATATCAATTCGTGATGGAGGGGGCTGACAAGGACGGCAACAAGACCGTCGTCCGGCTGCCGCTCTTCGTTGTGAACACCCAGATGGCCGTCGAAGGCGGCCGGAACGAATGACGGAAGGAGTCACGCCCACGATGCGTTCCGTATCTCTCGTCTGTGCGTTTGTCGCCCTCCTTTGGGGGATGCCGTCGGGTGCGGCGGCCCAGGAGCCAACTCCTGAGGCGGCCGCCCCCGTGATCGACACGTCGAAGACTCCCTGGCTCGAGGGGGTCTCGATTCCGAACAAGCCCCTCGTGCCTAGCCCGGTCGTGGCGGCCGACATCATGGGGCCGGACGGCAATCCGTTCCCGGCCACCTTGACCGAGGATCTGCCGGTTCTTCTCTCTGCTACGTCCGAAATTTTCGCCGACAAGCCGCCGGCTGCCTGGAACGGCACCGATCTGAAAGACGCGGAATGGACGGGAAAACCTTCCGTGCGCTGGTTCTTCGAGGATATCCGGAAGAATCGCAGCACCCTCGCCTCGGCTTCAGAGGAACTGCTGGAAAACCAGATGAAGGTCACCCCGCTTGACCCGACCCGCGCAGGGGCCGTTACGATCACGATCGCCCGGCCGATGAAATACCGGACCGGCCCCGACAGTTTCCGGGGCACCTTCGTGAATGCGAGCAAAAGCCTGAAAACCGTCGTGACGGATGCCACCCCTCCGGTTTGCGGTCTCGAGATCGCTGTCGGAGCCGATTCGGGAACGGTCTACCCGGTCGAGAATCCGCCCCATAAGCCGACGTTGCCAAAACTGGCCGACCTTATCTGCCGAGGGGCGTTGTTCGGAGCCGGCGGAGCCGAGGAATCGATCACCGTCGGGGGTGTCGAACTGGGCAAACGCATGATCCTGCCTGCCGAACGTGCAGCTTTACACCTCGCGAAGAATGCGATTCTCACGCTGAAACCCCTCCTCGGGGACAACCAACAGGTCGATGAAACGTCGGTCAAATTCGGGATCAGCAACGGTGCCGGTGATGCCCCAGCTGCTATCGGTCTGGTCAATCCCGGCGAAATCCGGCTTGGGGAGATCGCCCTTCCCGAACAACCGTTTCTGTTCATCGAAGCCGCCGATATTTCGGGGAACGTGCAGATCCTTTATATTCCTATCAAAATAAAATGATGACGGGGGTTCTACATCGCAGCAGGTGACTTCTGTGCTGCCTATTGCGGTAGAAAGCCATGACGACGGTGAGACTGTACGACCGGCCTTTTCGTGCCTTCGGGGACGGAAAGGCCGGTTTCACCTTCGTCGAAATCATGATTGCCGTACTCATTCTCGCTGCGCTGCTGGCCCCGGTCTACCAGCTCATGAACTCGGCCGTTCGTGAAACCGAACGGTTCTACGTCGAAGCCGTGGCGATCTCCCAGGCGAAGTTTGCCATGGACACGCTCATGTTCCAGATTCCCTGGCGGGCGATCAGGGCCGGGAATCCTGCGAGATTCGAAGACCCCAAGGCCGTTCCGGCCGTTCGCACCCTCCTCGAGTCGGCGCTTCCCCGGATGTTCGGATCCGGCATCGACACGCCGACGGCGGGTGTGTGGCGCGGAGACGGTTTGCTCACCGATGCGAAGGGCTTCATCTACCGCGTTCGCCTCGCTTGTCTCGATCTCGATGACGTTGAACTCGCCGTCGACGTGCCCGGAAAAGGGCTCAGGTCCTTCCTGCCGAATGACCTGACACCCAAGGATGCCGATGGGAACCACACGGTCATGAAAAAGCTCATTCTCGAGATTCGCTGGTCTCTCCTGAAGGGGGTCGATCCGCTGCAAGACCCGCATGTGAAGACCCTGCACCTAGTCGGGATCAAATCCCATCTGGATGGTTGACGATGAACGAACGCCGGGGAGTTGCCATCGTGGTCGTGCTGCTGTTTGCCGTATCGATCGCGCTGTTCATGTTCATCCTGATCGGCTCCAACACGAATCTCGCGTTGCAGAACCGCAAGACACTCGGTCAGCTTCAGGCCTACTTCCTGGCCCAGTCCGCCCTCCAGCATGCGATCCTCAAACTCCGTCTCCTGCCGAAGGAAACATACGATGCGTTCCAGGCCGGTGCGACGAAGCCGTATCCCGACGTCGAGAGTGATCTCCATCCCCGTCTTCGGCTCACCCGGCCGGCGTCGGACGATTGGTCTCTCTATACACCCGGCGTTTCTCTCGAGGTGGGGCCGATCGAGGGGAAATACAGCCTGAAGGAGATCCGCCTCGAAAGCTCCCTCGACGGCATGAGCCTGGTTCAGGATGGATACCGCCTCGAAGTCGAGGCAACGGTGCGAGGAACCGGCAACATGACCTTTTCAGACGGCGTTGCCGAGCAGATCATCATTTCGCGGTTCACGGGAGGGATCGGGCCGTGAACCGAATGCATCTACCTCGCCGGAGGCGCGTAGGACTGACGCTGATCGAACTGTTGGTCACCGTCCTGCTGGTCGCGCTGGTTTTCGGCATTGCCTATCGCATCATGAGTCGGGCACGCAGTGAATCCCGCAAGGGCTTCTGGCTGCAGAAGGCGATCACCGAACTCCGAAACGGAACCCGGGCGATCGCGATGCGCCTGAAAAAGACGAGTTACCCCACGACCATCGCGAAAACGGGTTCCCGTCAGGTCGTCATCTCCTACAAGGAAAAGCGGACATTCGACGAATCTGGCCGCCTGAGGAACCTTGTCGTCAAGCCTTCGACGGGCATGAACCTCTCGTCCCGCGCGGGCGTCATTCCCACGTCATCGACCCCCCGGCGCTTATTGCTGTTTCCGATGTGTGTTCCCGAAATGGATATCGATGCATATACACCAGGACTCATCACCTGGGTCGAGGTGCTGCTCGAACCCGATACGGTGTTTGCGATCAACGGCCTCTCACGCATCGTCGTCCGGGAACGGGACGAGATCTACGACACCCGGAGTCTGCCGGACCGGGCCTTTGGTCTCGAAGGAAGCTTCGATTCGACTCTGACCATCGCGAATCGGAAAACTCTCGTGCATGATGTCGGCCGGGTGCGCCTGGACGTCTTTGCAACGGACGAACTGTCGGGGATTCACGTTTCAAAAACCGGCTCGGTTGGAACGACAATGAAAAAGAAGTATCTCGTCTCCCTGCGCATCGAGTGCGTGAACCCCGTCGACAAAACCATGGTCATCGGCGATCAGTGTTCCGTGACGATTCATACCGATGTGAATATCATCCCCTGACGGCGCCGGCGGGGCGGCGCCAGTCTTTGAAAAAGGTGTAGTTGCGCTTGTGGTCGGCCCGGAGCTGCCAGATCGAGCATTCGCGGGGTTGGAGGGCGAAGGGGACGAGGCCGGCATTCGATACTCCGCGCTTGTGGGTGGACACCTCTTCGAGGACGAGTTCGGAAAACAGCCAGCCCCAGGGAATCGTCAGGGTGATGGTGCGCGCCTCGTCCAGCAGGTTCCAGACGACGACTGTCAGACGGTCGGGAGCCTCGGGAAGAGCCCGGAAAAACGCGACCAGGCCGTCCCGCCCGGCGACGCAGAGGGGCTCCCAGAGGCCATGCTGCAGTTCGGGGGAGGCGGAACGGAGCGCCGCGAGCCGCCGGATCTCCTGGGATATTGGGTTTTTCAGGCGGGAAGCGGAGGTTTCCCAGGGGATCGTCGCCCGGTTTTTGGGGTCGCGGCCGCCCTCGAGGCCGAACTCCTCACCGTAATACAACATCGGGATGCCCGGAAGCGTGAATTGGAGCCGCCTCGCAGCGATATGGAACGCTTCGTCCTTTGCGAACTCGGTGTGGGCGCGGGGGATGTCATGCGAGGAAAGCATCTGGAACTGGCGGAGTGCGCCGCCGCCGTAGGCCAGCCGCAGGTTTTCCTGGAACTGGCCGGCCGTGATGCCGCCGTGCTGCAGAGCCTTCAGCGAGGTCGTGAAGAAGTAACTCTGTGCTGCGTCGAGCCCTTTCAGCCAGGGGACGGCGTAGTTCGCCACTTCGCCGATCACCGCGGCATCGGGAAATCTCGATTTTATCGTATACGATATCAATGCGCAGGTCTGGAGGCTGAGGTCGTTGGCGCAGTCGAGCCGCACCCCGTCAAATCCTTTTTTGAGCCAGAAGGCGAGAACGCTGTCCTCGCCCGTGATCAGCTCCTCGACCAGGCGGGGATCGTCGAGCCGGAGCTCGGGCAGGCCCGCATGGCCCCACCAGCACCGGTACGAACCATCCTCGTGGAAGGTGAACCAGGAGCGCTCAGGGGCGGCCGGATCCCGGCGGGCACGCTCGAACCAGGGATGGTGCTGCGACACATGGTTCAGGGCCGTGTCGAAGACGATCCGCATGCCCCGGGCGTGAACGGCCGAGATCAGCTCGGCAAGATCGTCCCAGGTGCCGAGGAGCGGGTCGAGCTGCCGGTGGTCGGTCGTGTCATACCGGTGATACGAGGGGGCCGCGTTGACCGGCGTCAGCAGGATCGCATTCGCCCCCAGCTCCCGGATATGGTCGAGCCGCTCCGTGATACCCCGGAGATTGCCTCCGAAATACTCCCTGCCTCCGTTCCTGCTCGACCCCGGTGCAGCATCCCAGGCCATCAGGTCCATCGAGCTGCTTCCCGCAGGGGAGCCGCGCCGGAACCGGTCAGGCATGATCTGGTAGAAAATCGCTTCCTTCAGCCACGCCGGCGCTTGCATGGTTCCGATGCTCCTTTCCCGCCGCTTAGCGGCATCGGAGGGTGTCGTAGAACGAGGCCCCCTTGTCGTCGACGAGCAGGAAGGCGGGCATGTCCCGAACCACGATCTCGAACATGGCTTCCATGCCGAGATCCTCGAAGGCTGCCACGCGGCTGCTGACGATATGTTCCTTCGCGATCAGGGCGGCGGCGCCCCCGATCGTGCCGAGGTAGAAACCGCCGTGGGTGCGGCAGGCCGCCGTGACGGCAGGGGAGCGGTTGCCCTTCGCCAGCATCACGAGCGAGGCGCCACGCGCCATGAACGCGTCGACGTACGAGTCCATTCGCTGAGCCGTCGTGGGGCCGAAGCTGCCGATCACATGGCCGTCGGGTGTTTTCGCGGGGCCGGCATAGTAGACCGGATATTTCGAGAAGATTTCGGGAAGGGGCTTCCCGTCGTCGAGCATCTGCTTGAGGCGGGCGTGGGCGATATCTCGCGCCACGACGAGGGGACCCGAGAGCAACACCAGGCTGCCGACGCGCAGCCCCCCGAGGGCGGCCTGGTTCTCGGCCATGGGCCGGTTCAGGTCGACCGGCACGGCTGCCGCGGCCGCGACCCGCTGGATCTTCGGAAGCAGCCGGGCGGGGTTGTGGTCCAACTCCTCGAGAAAGACGCCGTCGGCGGTGATGCGTCCCAGCACGTTCCGGTCGGCGCTGCATGACACCCCGACCGAGACGGGACACGAGCCCGCGTGGCGCGGAAGCCGGATGACGCGGGCCTCGAGCGCCAGCCAGCGGCCCCCGAACTGGGCTCCCAGGCCGGAGCTGCGCGCGATCCGCATGACACGCTCTTCCCACTGTCGGTCTCGGTAGGGGGTTCCGTCGGCGGTTCCTGCGGGGGGCAGCTGGTCGAGGGCCCCCGCCGAGGCGAGCTTCAGCATCTTGAGGTTGAACTCCGGGGAGGTGCCGCCGATCACGGCCACCAGACGGTAGGGAGGGCAGGCGGCCACGCCCAGCGCCTCGATCTTCTCGCGCAGGAACGCCTCGAGCCGCTCATCGTTCAACAGGGCCTTCGACTCCTGGAACAGGCTGGTCTTGTTGGCCGAGCCGCCCCCCTTGGCCATGAACAGAAACTGGTACTCGTTGCCGGGGGCCCAGGCGATGTCGATCTGAGGCGGAAGGTTCGAGCGGGTGTTCACCTCGTCGAACATCGACAGGGGGGCGATCTGGGAATACCGCAGCGCATCGCGCCGGTAGGTCTCGGCGATCCCCGTCGTCAGGGCCTCGGCATCGTCCCCGTCGACGACCACGTTCCCGCCCCGTTTCGCGATCACGGTGGCGGTGCCGGTATCCTGACAAATGGGAAGCGCGCCGGCCGCGGCGATCACGGCGTTGCGGATCAACGAGGCCGCGACATACCGGTCGTTCTCCGACGCCTCCGGATCGTCCAGGATCGTGGCGAGCATGTCCAGATGCCGGGCACGGAGATGGAACGAGACGTCGTGGAAGGCCTCGGCCGCGAGGATCCGCAAGGCCTCGGGGGAGACGACCAACTGCTCCCGGCCCTGCCAGGCCTCGACCCGGATGGCGCCGGCCGGCACCTCCAGTTTCCGCATCGGTGTGTCCTTCGCGATCATCTTGTTCATATAATATCTCCTGAATTATATGCGGTTCCCGGGGCTACTCGCTGCTGTGGTCGGGGCCCTTGGGGGCCGGCGGCAGGGTCGGCGCGGTGAAGCCCGCCGAATCGTCGCCAAAGTAGCTCAGCTCCTCGATGCCCGCGATCTCCCGCCGTCCCACGATGCCGATCAGCATCCAGTCCTTGCTGAGCGGATTGAACTTGTACTCCTGTACGAGCCGGAAGTTCTCGATCAGGCCGGTGGATTTGACGTGCGTTCGGGTGCCGGTGCAGAACAGGTCGGTCCTGCCGATCCGGATGCGGTTCTCCCCCGCCGCCGCAACCGGCACGTCGTTCGCGATCACCTCGAGCACCTTCTGCTCGAGTTCGTGGATGTCGACCGAGGGTTTTTCCGGAAACTTGATCACGAACCCGTGCTTGACGTCGGAGTGGAGGACCGGCCGCCGGTAATTGTAGTCCCGCTCCATGATCGAGGTCGTGATGTCCTCGGCCGTGTGCGCCATGAGCCGGAACCGGAGGGTCCGGTCGACCACCGACTTGATCGCCGCCGGAAACGGGCCGAACACCGACGGCCGCGCGATGATCACTTCCTCGCCGATGCCGAAAATGATGTGGGCGTTCATGTTCAGCGCATCGTAGATCAGGTCGAAATGCTCGACCACGACCCGACGGCCGTAGGCCAGCGCCTCCCGGATCGCCTCGGCGATCTCGAACGTCTGGTGGAATGCCAGCTCATACCGGATGTCGAGATGGTAGGTGTGCGGGGCGAAAAAGTTGTCGGGGGTGAAGTCGTAGATCGGCGTCGGACGCAGGTTGACGCCCTCGTCGTCGTTCGTCAGCTCCAGGCCGGGGAAGAGGCCGCGGATGAGCGTCGACTTCCCCGAGCCCTCGGAGCCGATGATGCCCACCAGCAGATCCGTCGGGAACAGATACCGCTGCCCGAGTTCGGCCCCAAGCATGTAGAGCCGCTGACGGCCACGCGGTGCATAGTAGGTCGAATAGATCAGCGTATCGAACGTGTGGGCATTGAACGTGAACGGGACACTCATGCGTCGAACTCGATCCCCAGAAGCGGCGCATGCTGCTGGGCGCCGTAGATGTCCGTCTCGCCCGGATCGCCCGAGGCGATCCAGCGTTTGATGGTGATCTTGACCGCGTGGGCGGGCTCGAACCAGATGATGCCGAGGATATCCGATGCGGGGATGCGGTACAGCTTCGAAATCAGCGCCGGGTTCACGACGTTTTTCGTGCGGCACAGCTCATACTCCTCGCGGGAGCGGAAGATGATATCCAGGGTCAGCTCGTAGGGCCCCGAGTTCTTCGACCGGATGACGCGTGCCACATCGGTGATGCGCCGCTTCGCCGGCTGACCGGCAACGGGAACCCGCTTCTTCGTCGTCTTGCTCATTTCCGCACCTCCCCGTTGATATACTCTTCGATATTGATTGGGAACATGCAGGGATCATCGACTTCCATCAGATGATACAGCGAAAAGGTGTAGGTCGCCCCCATCGGCACATCCGATGGCGAGAAGGGGAAGGCGAGGTTGCCGGCCGTCGCGATGCGCCCCTCGTATCCGTAGTGGAGCAGGGTCGAGCGGGTGACCGAGCAGAGCGTGTCGGCCGCCTCCTGCGTTGCGCACAGGGCCTCGATGATGATGCACAGCTCGTGGGAGACCGCATCCGTCAGCGGCTCCATCACGCCCATCACGCCGTTCTTGCCGTAGACGTGGAAGATCAGCCGGTCGGATGGCGAGGGGTTTTTCATCATGCTCCGCACCTGGGCCTCGACCTGCGGCAGGATCTCATCGATCTTCGAGATCATGATCGGGTCACGGGTGCCGGCGATGCTGACGGTGCGATACCCGATCGTGCGGACCCCCTCGAGCTTGAGGAAGTAGCGTTCCGTCTTCTCATACCGGCTTCCCTTCACCTCGACGCGGCCGCCCGGCAGCTCGGTGAACGAGGTGGCGGTCAGGTTGATCGCGCCTCCCGGGCCGGGCAGGTGGTAGGGATCCGACTTTTCATACAGCGTGTGGGCGGCGGAGGACATCGGGGTGAAGACCCGTTTGTCGCTCAGCGTCTCGAGGATGAAAGAATCCGCGGTCAGCGTGCCGAGCACGCAGTCGGCGCCCGATCCCGGCGTCGCGGCAATCGCCCCGCACTCGAGAATCTTGCCCATGTGCATCGCCAGGCCCTTGTCATAGCCCTGGCTGATCGGCACGGCCGCGAAACAGGCAGGATCGTAGCACCGACCGGCCAGCACGACCTGGGCGCCCATGCCCAGCGCCTTGATGATCGGCTCGCAGCCCATCTGGGCGACGATGTGCACCGACTCCTCGACATCCTTCGCCGTCGCCTCGGGAACGAACGAGAGCGGCTGGATGCGGCCGTTCGCGAGCGCCTCCAGCACCGTCTTCTTTGCGATGTCCGCCGGGATGACGGCCATCCGGAACGTCAGGCCGTTCTCCTTCGCGATCTCGCGGATGATCTCGTGACACCAGTCGAGATGCGGCTTCGCCCCCGATCCGCCCGCAGAGCCGATCACGACAGGGATTCCCGCGGCGACGCCAGCGGTGATCATGTAGGTGAGGTCGCGCTTCACGAACGCGCGGTTGGTGAAGGACTTGCCGGCGCCGAGGTAATACGGACCCGGATCCGTGGAACCGGCGTCGACGCCGATCAGATGGGGCTTGCGCTCCATCCCGCGCTTGAACGAAGCCTCGGGAAACCCGTAGCCCAGGATCGCCGTCGGCGACAACACCCTGAATTCCTTGCTCATCTCTTCTTCATTCCCTTCCTGTTCCGAACGCCAGAAAAACCGGCGTCTGTTTCACCACGAAGGCACAAAGAAACGACAGGAACACGAACCACGGAGACACAGAGGCACAGAGTAGAGATTCCCGGTGCCAAAGGGAACCAGCAACGCCTGTTGTTCTTCATTATGTCTTCCATCGTTTTTCGTGCCTTCGTGTCTTTGTGGTGAGGCAGTCTCTGTGTCTCTGTGACTCTGTGGTGCGTTCCCTTTTGTGTCTTCGTGCCTTTGTGGTGAGTCTCTGCCCTGAATTCTACCTGCGGCTGCGGAGGATCGCGAGGGTGCGCTCCATTTCATTGTTGACGATATTGAATCCCTCGTCGAAACCCATGCCGGGTTTGGCCAGCATCCTATCCGCACGGGCGGCAACGGCCAGGTGGACGCAACACCGTGCCGAGACGTCCGTCTCGTTGCAGGTGCCGCCCTGATAGGCCTCGACGCCCTTCTTCTTGCAATACAGCACGCTCTCGACGATATCCTGAACCCCGCCCAGGTCGGGGGTCTTGATCTGGAGCATGTGACCGGCCCCGGCATCGGCGAAGTCGCGCACGTCCTCGAAGGTGTTGCACCATTCGTCGGCCACGACGCGCACCTTCGAGCCCTTCGCCTTCAGCTTCGTGCAGATCGCGGCGAGAGCCTCGATCTGGCGCTCGCGGTGCTCGACGTCGACGGGGCCCTCGATGTAGAGGGGCAGGCCGCCGGCATCCGGCTCGAGCGTGGCGAGGTAGTCCGTGACCTTCGTCAGGTCGCCGCCGAACGCCTGGCCGATTGTTCCATATACATCGATATGCAATGCCGGGGCGTATGTCGGGTCGACCCGGAGTGCGTGAATGCGTTTCACGAGCCATCGGATGTATTCGCGCAGCTTCGAGCCGTCGCGGCCGAGCTTTTCGTCGATGTTGTTGATCAGGCCGTGGGGCAGGGCCTCGACGCGCTTGAGGATCATCTTGTCGGCATTTTCATACCGGTTGTCGCCGGTCTGGGCAAACACCGGCACGCGCTCGGCGATGACGGGCAGGCCATACTCGTCGCAGACGACTTCGGCCATCAGCCGGTGGGTCGCCTTCGCGCGCGCATCGAGCAGCGCCTGGGAAAGCCCGTATCGGAGGGCGGTGTGGAGCCTCTTCCCCTCGAACTCGAGGGTCATGAACCGGCCGACCAGGTCCCGGAACTTCCCGACCTCGAGGCCCTCGAGCAGCGGCCGCACGTTCTTCTCCAGAAACGGCAGGTAGGTTTCGGCAAGAAACAGCGGGTCGCGGCCGCCCGCGCCGGAATACTGGACCGCGCAGCAGTCGCCGACGGCGATCTGGCCGTCCTCGAGCTCGAGAAGAACCGAGACGGCCTCGCCTGCGACGCGGATGCTGCGGAAGCCCGGCGTCACCGGCTCGCCCTTGTATACGAAGCCGTCATGCGGCACGCCCTTCTTGATTGCCCGCTGGTCATCGAAGAAAAACGCCGAAACACCCTTGGCGAACATCGCCCGCTTGATTTTCATCGTTGTTGTGGTCTCCTGTCTGGAAGCATCACCGGCAGATGGCCCGGGCCATCAGGAACCCATCCGCAGATGGCGCAGATGACGCTGATTTGATTTGAAATATTTCAATATATATTCATAGATCGGATGTGGCCGGATGCACCGTCACCGCGGCCGGCCGACGAGCCGGCCCTTGCTGACAGCGTAGATGTCGTCGGTGACCATCTGGAAGCAGGGCGCCCGCTTTTCTGCCGTCGCCCGCTGCTGGAGGCGTTCCTGGTGGAATGCCCAGACGTCATCGGCCATCGGCACGTTCCCGCGCTGGAAGAGACGGATGCAGCCCTCGTTGTCGCGGATCGGGAGGATCTTGCCATGGTTGCAGACAGCGGGGGCGAACGGCACGTCCAGCACGCCTGCGGCGAACGCTGCTACGGTGCCGGCCTCGATGTCGCCGTTGCCGAGCTTTTCGATCGCCTCCATCACGGTGTGCACCTCCCGCTTGATGATCTCGATCTCCTCCTGCAGGCGCGGGCTCATGACGGCGCGCTGGTCGGCGAGCATGTTCACGACCTGGCGAGTCGCCTTCAGGCCGGCCGCGTTCGCCTCCTTGGTCGGAATCCCCCGCGCCTCGTGCGGCGTCTTGACGATCACTTTCGTCGCGCCCGACAGGGCCGCGACGGTCGAACCCCAGCAGATGACCGAAAAGGCCTTCGACTCGTCCTCCGGGAAGCCACCCATCCACTGGTGGAAAACGGTCGTCAGGTCGTAGCCGTCGAAGCCGGCCTTCCGGAAATACTCGTCGGCGAGCTCCCGCAACGAGATCATCGCCGCGACATCCTGGATGAAGTTGCCGCCCTGACCGTATCCGAGGGTCAGCGACCGCACGCCCTGGCCGAGCGCCAGCAGACCCTCGATGATCGCGACGGTGTGGCTGACGAACGGCGGAACCAGTGTTCCCGTCAGGGGGCCGAACGGCTCGCGATTGATGCTGATCCCGTTTTCCTCATACCAGCCGACCAGCCGGTCGACGTATTTCCAGTCGGCGATGCTCTTCTGGAGCGGAACCTTTTTTGCATAGGGAATATTATAGGAAATCCCGCCGCCTTCGAAGCTGGTGAAGCCGGCGGCCAGGGTGATCTCGGCGAGCAGACGCGCATCGGGGGTTCCGTGACGCACCTGGACGGGGGATCTGAGCGCCTCGACGACCTGGCGGCAGCCGGCGACGCCGTGGTTCACGGCGGGGAACCCGTTCAGCAGCGACGTGCCGGCCTGGAGGGACTTCTCGATCCCGTTGGCGGCTTCCTGATACCGGTTCTGGCGGGTGTAGGCATCGATCGTGGTCGGCAGCAGGTCGGCCTCACCCTCGGTCTCGAGATACTGGAGCAGCTTGATGTGCTCGTTGACGAGCGCCACGCCGGCGCGCGGCTGGAGCAGGGTGCGCCCCTCCCCGCCGGCCTTTTTCATTGCGAGCGCGAAGTTACGGGCGGGCGGAAGGGCCTTCTGGTAGGCCAGTGCCTCGTCGAGACTCAGCCCTTTGCCCGTGGGCCAGGTGTCGAGGATGGTGTCGCGGATGGAAAGAAACTCGTTCCAGGGGATGCTGTTCATGCGGGCTCAGGCTCCTTCGGAAGTCTGTTGATGGTTCGAACGTGGCGCCAGTTCCGTCAGACCGGCGCGGGCGAGGTGCGAGGCAAGTGCAGGATACGGCGAGGCGAGGTTGCCGAGCAAGGGGAGAAGTCCTTCGGAATCCCTCAGCAGGCGGGGGCTGCTCGGCAGCAGCGCGAGCCGCCCGTCGGTTGACGGAGCCGCGGCGGCTTCGAGGGCGTCCCGGTAGAGGGTGGTGTCCGGCGTGGCGGCCAGGTAGCCGCCCGAGCCGATGATGGTGCGGATTCGCCGCAGGTCCTTACCGCGCTGGAGAAACACCTTGCCGCCGGGAGTCCAGCTTTCTTCGATGGTGCCGGCATGCCGGCCGACGGAAAGGGCCACGCAGGCCGTCGCGAGCAGCCTGTCGAGGAGCTCTTCCCGGGAATCGGCCGGCAGCCGGCCAGGCTGTTCCGTCAGGAGGGCGGTGTGTCGCTCGAGTTCGCCGGCCGCGACTCCGGCGGTATCGCGCAGCCTCTCGAGCAGCGTTCCGCCCGATGCGAGAACCGAGCGTGAGCTGACGCGCATGCCCAGATCCCCCTCGACGGTCCGCTTCACGGCCGGCTCGGGGATGCCGCGCAGGATGACACCGTCACCTGCGGCAACGGCCGGACTGTTGGAGTAGACATCCGTCGTGGCGCCCCCCATATCGATCAGAAGCGTGTCCTCCCATTCAGGAGAGGTCGCGGCGAGCCGCTCGACCAGCTCCAGCACGGCGCGGGGTGTCGGCTTCGGCTCGCCACCGAACACCTCGACCACCCGGCTCAGGCCCTTGCCCTCGATCAGGCGGCGCAGAAAGAGGTTCCGGATTTCCCGGCGGGCCGGCTCGATGTTCAACTGGCCGAACTCGGGCATGACGTTCTCGGTGACGATCAGACGGCCATCGGGGAACAGGGCCGGCAGTTCCGGTGCCACGGCCCGGTTGCCGGCGAACACGACGGTCGCCGGCAGCGAAGCCTCGGCCAGGCGCCGGGCGTTCTTCCTGGCGTAGACAGCGTTTCCGCCATCGGTGCCGCCCGCGAGGAGGATGATGTCGGGGTTGTCCCGGCGGATGGTTTCGATGTCGTCGGGGGTGAGCTCGAAGGCATACGCTCCGGAAATCTTTCCGCCCGCCGAGCAGACCACCTGCCTGGCGACACTCAGGGTCAGCTCGGGGACGAGGCCGACGGCGGTGACCTTCAGTCCGCCCTTGGCAGAGCAGGACAGGTGGGCCGGCAGATCGAGCCGCACGCCGTCCAAATCAGCATTTCCTGCCGGGATGCGATCGGGAAACAGCGCGTGAAGAACCGTCGCGACCCCGCGGGGGAGGTGGTCCACCGTCGTGGGTGTCGCGAAACGCGCGATGATGCGGTGCGCGGCGGCGTCGACGAGGGCTCCTTTCGTGTAGGTGGAGCCGATGTCGAGCGTCAGGATTCCCGAGTTCGCGTGAGGCATGGGGTGGTGCGGAAGCCGGCCGTCGGCTCAGCCGGCGGCTTCGACATCTTCGCGGATGAGCTTCGTGGCCTGGTCGAGATCGACATCGGGCGGGAAGACGCGGTCGTAGCCCATGGCGATGAACTTCTTCTCGACGGTGTCGAACGGGACCTTGCCGACGACGAGGTTGCCCCCGACGTATAACTTGATGTGGTCCAGTCCTTTTTCGATACATTTTTCACGTAAGCCGGCGCAGTCGATCTCGCCGTGGCCATACAGAGAGCTGACCAGGATCGCCTTCGCATCCGTCTCGATGGCGGCGCTGATGAACTCTTCCTGGCTGACCATGACGCCGAGATTGGTGACCTTGAAGCCGGCCTGTGTGAAGAACGCGTCGAGGATCTTGTTGCCGACGGAGTGGCAGTCGAAGCCGATGACGCCGAGAACGACCGGAATGGGCTGCATGAGGAACCTCCTTGCGTTAGGCGGGGGGGCGTTGGAGCATTGCTGCGACGCGTTCCTCGATGTGGAGGATCGAGCCGCGTTCGATCTGATACTCGAATCTGATGAGGGCTCCGCCGCGGCTCCGGAACTCGCTCAGGGCTTCCGAGGCGCGACGGCTGAGGGAGAAGGCATGGCCCGGCGGAATGATGATGGCCTCAGCCTTCTGGAGAAGCTTCGGGAGGGCGCCGGGCTGGATGTCGATGCCGGCGGTGACCCGTTCCGGGGCGATGCCCAGGCGTTTGAGATGGATGCGGATGATTTCATGGAACCGCTCACTGCGGCACAGCACGGCGATACGGCCGGCGCCGGCGAGCCCGGCGAGAGCCAGGACCGTTTCGGGGCTGGGGGCGACGGCGACCGGAAGAAGGCGGTCGGCGATGCCGGGCGCGAGGTCGAGCATCTCCGCCTGGTGTGTCGGGGTCGTGATGATCAGCGCGAACGGGGCGAGCCGGCCGGCGGCATCGATTTCCTGGCGCAGTTCGTCGAGGAGGATGGTGTGAAGCTTCAGATGGGCGAACCGGCCGAGCTGCTGTTCGAAGATGGCGAGCGCCTCGGGGTTGCAGTCGACGGCCGCGATGGGGAAGGCTGCCCGCCGCTTCGTCCGGCGGTCGAGCTCGGCGGTGAGGAGCCGCTCGATCTCCTCCGGCGGATAGCGCAGGGACTCGAGCTCGTCGACGAGGTTCTGGACCAGTTGCTGGGCCTTGCTCTGCCGGGGCGGTGCCGGATCGACCTGGGCGGCCACGAACGTGCCGCTGCCCTGGGTGATCGTCAGGGCGCGTTCCCGGGAAAGCTCCTCGTAGGCTTTCTTCACGGTCCCGCGGGCGAGGCCGAGATGCCGGGCGAGTTCGCGCTCGGGCGGTAACCTGTCGCCCGCCAGCAGTTTCCTTTCCCTGATGAGCTGCCTGATCTTGTCGATCAACTGGCGGTATGCCGGCAGACCCCGGCCCTTCTCTATCGCGAACTCGCCGAACACCTGGGACCTCGATTGGTATAGACCAAATTACCGTGGAGTATACCTTTTCTATCGGCGTGCGTCAACGTCACCCCGAGAAGAATTTTCGGGAACGGCCGCATCACCGGGTGAAGCGGGTGGCGAGGCGACGGGCCAGCGTGCGAAGCCGTCGCCGGTAGGCGACGGGATCGGGAAGCGGGGCGCGGGCGATCCCGCTCTCCATGGCCGCTGCCGCGACGGCGGAGGCGACGGTTTCCAGCAGGCGGGGGTCGAAAGGACGCGGCAGAAGATACTCCCGGCCAAACGACAGCCGCCGCAAGCCATAGGCCTTCAATACGGCGGCGGGAACCGGCCGGCGGGCCAGGTCGGCGAGGGCGTGGCTGGCGGCCAGTTTCATCGCGTCGTCGATCGTCGCGGCCCGCACGTCGAGAGCGCCCCGGAACAGAAACGGGAAGCCCAGCAGGTTGTTCACCTGGTTCGGAACGTCGCTGCGGCCGGTCGCAATGATCGCGTCAGGCCTTGCCGCGCGCGCCGTGAGGGGATCGATCTCGGGGACCGGGTTCGCCAGGGCCAGCACGACCGGATCGGGAGCCATGCCCGCGAGCATGGCCGTTGTGACGATTCCGGCAGCCGAGACACCGATGAACACGTCAGCACCGCGCATCGCCTCCCCGAGGGTGCGTGCGCGGCCCGTCGTCGCGAACGGGGCCAGCCACCGGTTCATCCCCTCGGCCCGGCCTTTGTAAACGACACCATGTATGTCGCATAGAATAATATTTCGTTTTGCGCAACCCGCCTGCGTCAGCAGGTGCGCAATCGCCAGCCCGGCGGCTCCTGCGCCGCTGATCACGATCCTCGCCTCGGCGGCGACCCGGCGGGTCAGATGGAAGGCGTTGATCAGGGCCGCGGCCACGACCACGGCCGTCCCATGCTGATCGTCGTGGAACACCGGGATCTTCATCCGTGCCCGGAGCCGTTCCTCGATCTCGAAACACTCGGGAGCCCGGATATCCTCGAGGTTGATGCCGCCGAAGCTCGGCTCCATGAGCGAAACGGCGTCGCAGAGCCGGTCCGCATCCGTCGTGTCCAGTTCCAGGTCGATGGCGTCGATCCCGGCGAAGCGCTTGAACAGCATGGCCTTCCCTTCCATCACCGGCTTTCCCGCGAGCGCCCCGATGCTGCCGAGGCCGAGAACGGCCGTGCCGTTGGTGATCACCGCCACGAGGTTCCCCCGGTTCGTCAGGCGCCAGGCGGCTTCGGCATCGTCCCGAATCGCCAGGCAGGGCGTGGCCACGCCCGGGGTATACGAAAGGCTGAGATCTTCCGCCGTCGAACAGGGTTTCGTCGGAAGGATCTCGATCTTCCCGGCTGGAACGGCAGCATGCAGGTGCAAGGCCTTGCGGGCAAGGGAGGGGCTGCTCATGCGGCCTCCTTCGGGGTTTCACGGATGCGGCCGAGAACGGCCTGGACGTCGGCCATGGTGAAGGGTTTGCGCAGCGAACCGCAGAAGCCGTGAGAGGCGTGGTCGGCCAGGATCGGATCATTCGAGTAGCCGGAGGCGACGACGAATTTCAGATTCGGATCGAGTTCGTGAAGCCTCTTTCGGGCCTCGTTGCCGCCCATGCCGCCCCGGATCGTCAGGTCGAGGATCGCCAGGCGGTAGGGGCGGTTCGCCTCGATGGCCTGCCGGCATGCCTCGATGGCCGCCTCGCCGTTGGGGACGCCGGTGCTTTCGAAGCCGAGATGCGAAAGGATGCCCTGCATGACGGAGAGAATCGCCTGCTCGTCATCCATCACCAGAATGGTGCCAACTCCGCCGGCCGGGAGTGGCGCGGCCTCCTCCTGAGGCAGAGGCTGCCGGGCCGTTGCCGGAAGGTAGATGTGGAACGTGGAGCCCTCGCCCGGCCGGGATTCGACGGTGATGTGGCCCCCGTGCCGTTCGATGATCGAGTAGACGGTCGAGAGGCCCAGGCCGTGGCCCGTCGACTTGGTCGTGAAGAAGGGGTCGAACAGGTGGGGCAGATTTTCGGGAAGGATGCCGCAGCCTTCGTCGACGACGCTGAGTCGGACATACGAGCCGGGCTCGAGCAGTTGCCCGGGGCGCATGACGGACTGGCCTTCCGGCGCCGTGCCGTCCTGGGCGACCGTCACGTTGTGGGCCGAAACGCGGATCGTTCCGCCGGACGGCATGGCCTGGCGGGCGTTGATCACCAGATTCTGGATGGCCTGGCCGAACTGGCCCTCGTCCACCTCGAGCATGTGCAGATCCGGGGCGATGTCGAGAAGGAGCCGGATGCTGGAGCCGGCCATCACCAGCTTTGCCGCATCCTCGATCAGATGCGTGACGGCCTGGGCGCGCTTGTGTGGAAGCCCGCCCCGGGCGAACGTCAGGAGCTGGCGGGTCAGGCCTCGCGCCGTCGAGATCGAGCTCTCGGCCTCGGCCAGGAAACGGAAGGCATCCGTTCCGCTCGGGAGAAGGGCTTTGGCAAGCGATACGTTGCCAAGAATACCAGTCAGAATATTATTAAAATCGTGGGCGATCCCGCCGGCCAGGATGCCGAGGGATTCCAGCTTCTGCGCCCGCTGCAGTTCCCGCTCGATCTCCTCCTGGACCGTGATGTCCTGGAAGACGATCACGGTGCCGATCTGGGAGCCGCCCGCGTCGGTGATCGGTGCCATGGCGCTGCTGATCCGCAGCCTGCGGCCCCGGCGGTCGGTCATCTCGGAACGCTGGCGATGGCCGGATGTCCCGGTGCGGATCGGAAACACCTCGGAAAGCACTTTCCCGGCAGCCTCCTCGGGCTTCCACCCCGTCAGATCCGCGGCGGTGGCGTTCATGATGAGAATCCGGCCGGAAAGGTCGGTGGAAATCACACCTTCGCCGATGCAGGCGAGGGTGACGGCAAGCCGTTCCTTCTGGTCCAGTAGCGCTTTTTCCGCTTCGCGCCGGGCCGAGAGTTCGACCGTCAGCTCGTCGGTGCGGATCGCGACCAGGCTATGCAGCGTCCGGTTCCAGATGACGAACCCCGTCATGATCGCCGTCAGCACCATCGCCACATAGCCGAACCAGCGCCAGAACTCCTCGCTGAACCCCGACGGATTTTCCAGGGAGATCCAGCGTTTGTAGAGGACGGACTTCTCCTCTGCCGAAAGGGAGGCGAGCCCCTTTTCCAGGATCGCATGGAGGAGCGGCTGGTCGTTGCGGCAGGCGATGGCGAGGACGTTTGTCTTGCCCGAATCCCCGGCCACCCGAAGCCGTGCGATGCCGTGTTTGTCAATCAGCCAGGACGCGATGGCGAAGTTGACGACCGCGGTGTCGGCGTGGTTGAACGAGACGGCCTGCAGACAGGCAAGATCGTCATCCTGGGGAACGAGCCGCAGGCCGGGAAAGCGTTCCCGGATATGCTCATGCAGCGCGTTTCCCCGTGTGACGGCGATGCTCATCCCTTCCATCCTGCCGAAATCCAGCGTGCCCGGGATATCCGCGCGGGTGATGATCACGTTGGGAATGTCGACCAGGGGCCGGGTGAAGGCCAGGTAAGTCAGGCGCTCGGGTGTGATCTGGGCGGCCGTGATGCCGTCGATCCGGCGGCTTTTTGCCCGGGCGATCACCTCGTCCCACGTGCGACAGCGCACGATCTCGATGCGGATACCCAACCGCGCCTCGATCTGGCGGATGCAGTCCGCCACGAAGCCGCGATACTCGCCCCGCTCGTCGAACCATTCGAGGGGAGGGAAAGCGGGATCCGGGGCGAGGCGGATGACGTTGCCGCGTGCGGCGATCCAGGCCTGCTCTTCCGGGGTCAGGATGACGGTCGGGAGGGAAAAGGATGGGGACAATGACACGCAGACGAATGCGACGACGAGGACGACCAACAAGGGCCGGAAAAACCTTCCCGGACGGCTTGCAGTATGGGTCATATCTCGTCGGATCCCTTTTCGCGCATCGCGTTTCCCGCGATGAATCACGGGCAATATATCACATCTTCGGCTGGGGATCGACTTCGAGAATGGCGGGGGCCGTTTCCTGGATGAGTCCGAACCTGATGAACAGGGTGAAACTGAGGCTGATGACGACCGAAACGACCGTGCCCAGCGCCATCCCCTTCAGCTCGACCGTTCCGATCTTCACGGCGGCGCCGCTCACGCCGGTGATCAGTACGAGGGCGGTCAGGATCAGGTTCCGCGACTGGGTGTAATCGACGCGCTTCTCGATCAGCATCCGGATGCCGGCCGCGGCGATGACGCCGAACAGCAGCAGGCAGACCCCGCCCATGACGGGGGTCGGGATGCTCCGGATCAGCGCCGCGAGCTTTCCGCAGAATGAGATGAGGACGGCGATGAGGGCGGCTCCGCCGATGACCCAGACGCTGTAGACGCGGGTGATCGCCATCACGCCGATATTCTCGCCGTAGGTCGTGTTGGGCGTCGCCCCGGCCAGGCCCGACAGGACGTTCGAGATGCCGTCGCCCAGCAGGGACCGGTCGAGGCCCGGCTCCTTCATCAGGTTGCGCCCGACGATGTTGCCGGTGACGACCAGGTGGCCGATATGCTCGGCGAGCACGACCAGGAAGGCCGGGGCCATCATCAGGAGCGCGGACGGGTTCAGGGTGGGGGTGTACAGGTGCGGCGGTTCGAACCATGCCGCCTGGCTCACGGCGTTCAGATCGACGATGCCCATCGCGAGGGCCAGCAGATAGCCGGCGACGGTGCCGATCAGAACCGGAATGACGGCCAGAAATCCCCGGAGCAGCACCGACGAAAGGATGATGACGGCCAGGGTCGCCAGAGACACCGTCATCGCCTGGGAAGCCGTGAACAGGCTTCCCTCGGGGATCGTGCCGGCCAGGCCGGCCATCTGCGCCGCCACCGGGGCCAGTTCGAGGCCGATCACCGCGACGATCGCCCCCATCGCCGCCGGGGGGAACACGACGTCTATCCAGGAGATGCCGGCCACCCGGATGATCTGGGAGACGATGATGAAAAATATACCAAATGCAATAAATCCGCCCTGGGCTGCCGCGTAGCCTCCGAGCTGGGGGTCCGCCATGATCGCGAGCGTGGGCGCGATGAAAGCAAAGCTCGAGCCGAGATAGGCCGGGATGCGACCGCGCGAGACGATCAGATAGACGAGGGTGCCGATGCCGTTCATCAGCAGGGACGTGGCCGGGTTGACCTTGAACAGGAACGGAACCAGTACCGTGGCGCCGAACATCGCGAACAGATGCTGGAGACTGAGGGGAACCGTCTGGAGCAGGGGGAGCCGCTCCTCGGCCTGGATGACGCGCTGACTCATCGCATGCGACCTCTCGTGCGGGGTATGCCGGGCGGGGAGGCGATCCCTCGGCGGCGTATCAACATTACCCCGGCGGCCGTTTCCGGGCAACCGTCATTCCCAGGGCGATATCAGGGGCGGCCGCACGGCGGCTCCCGCAGGCGGCTGGTGGAACCGCGCCAGGAGGGTGGTGAAGAGGGAACTCGAAATCACCAGGACGAGGATGGTCAGATACCCCGAGGCGTCGATGATGCCGCTTTCGAGGCCGAACGCGGCCGTGACGATGCCGAAGCTGAGCTGGTAATTGAACAGGATGGCCGCCCGGCGTGCTTCGGCGGCGGGGAGGAAACGTCGCGCCGCGAGCCAGGTGCCGGCGATCTTGCCGCCGAACGAGGCCAGGCCCAGCACCGCCAGCGCCGGGAGGAGGCCCGTATGGAGGTTGATCAGGCGCACCGAGAGGCCGGCCTTGAAGAAGAAGACCGGGGCGACCAGGCCGAAGACGATCGACTGGAGCTTGATCTGCAGCTCGCCGTGCTCGGCGAGGACCTCGTTGAGGAGCGCCCCGGCGGCGAAGGCCAGGATCGAGACATGCACGCTCGCCTGCTTCGAGGCGATGACGAGGCTCAGCAGCAGAAGCAGCACGAATCGCGTCTTGAGTTCGATCTCGTTGCCGGCATACCGGATGAACAGCCAGCGACACAGGCGCGGGAGCCGGGTCATCCACACCACGACCAGGCCCAGGACGACGAGCGAAACCACCGTCAGCCCCTCGAACAGCACCGCCAGGGCGATCATGCTGACGACGTCGACCACCATGGCGGCCCCCAACAGCGCCTGGCCCCGCGCTTCCTTCAACAGCCCCTGGCGCTTCAGATCGGCGTAGACGAGGGCCAGGGAAGTCGTGGACAGTCCGATGGCCGTCAGAATCGAGGTCTGGGCCGACATCCCGAGCAGGAAAAACGAAGCCCCGCCGACCAAAAACGCCGGCAGGAAGAATGATGCCAGCCCGATCGCCAGACTCGAACGCCAGTTCCGCCGGAGCATCACCAGATCCGTTTCGAACCCGGCGAAAAACATGATGCCCAGCAGGCCGAACGCCGCCGTGTGCTCGAGCCAGTCTGAGCTGCGAAGGCCAGCGAACGTGCCTGCCGCCACGCCGGCGAGAATCTCCATCACCGAGACCGAGATGCCCAGTTCGAGCGACAGGATGCCCGAGGCGAGGATCAGAAAGGCGACGAGGATGCCTTCATTGCTCATGTGGCGGGAGTCCCTTCCGGCGGCAGGAGTTCGAACCAGTAGAAGGTGTGGGGGCCCAGGGTCAGGAAATACGGAAGGCTGCCGATTTTCGGAAACAAGACACTACCGAATGGTTCCCGGGGGGTCCAGCCGGCGAACTCGGACAGGTTCATTTCGCACGGCTGGGCGAAACGCGAGAGGTTTGCCACGACGAGCATCCGTTGCGCCTGGGACTCTCGCAGGAAGCTGAGAACGCGCGGGTTCGAGTTGGGAATCAGGCGCATGCCGCCCCGGCCGAACAGTTTGTACCGGCCCCGGATGCGGACCAGCCGCCGGATCCAGTTGAGGAGGGAGGTCGGAACGCGGTTCTGGGCCTCGACATTCAGGTGATGGTAGCTGTAGACGGGGTCGACGATGACGGGGGCATACAACTGCGCCGCATCGGCCCGGGAAAAGCCGGCGTTGCGGTCCATCGTCCACTGCATCGGGGTCCGGACGCCGTTCCGGTCTCCCAGGTAGATGTTGTCGCCCATGCCCAGCTCGTCGCCGTAGTAGATGACCGGCGAACCGGGCATCGACAGCAGCAGCCCATACAGCAGCTCGATCTGCCGGCGCCCGTTCTCGAGCAGCGGGGCCAGCCGTCGCCGGATCCCCAGATTCAGCCGCATGCGGGGGTCCGTGGCATACTCCCGGTACATGTAGTCGCGATCGGCATCCGTCACCATCTCGAGCGTCAGCTCGTCGTGATTGCGCAGGAAGATCGCCCACTGGCAGGGCTCGGGAAGCAGCGGCAGCCGCTGCATGATCTCCTCGATCGGCCGTTTCTCCTCGCGCCGCAGCCCCATGAACAGGCGGGGCATCAGCGGGAAATTGAAGGCCATGTGGAACTCGTCTTGCCCGTTGCCGAAGTAGGGCAGCAGGTCTTCGGGCCACTGGTTCGCTTCGGCGAGAAGCAGCCGGTTCGGCCACTGGGCGTCGACGAACCGGCGAAGCTCGCGGCAGAAGGCGTGCGTTTCCGGCAGGTTCTCGCAGTTCGTGCCTTCCCGCTCGATCAGGTAGGGGATGGCGTCGACGCGGAAGCCGTCGAGGCCGAGATTCAGCCAGAACCCGACCACGTCGAGAATCGCCGCCCGGACGGCCGGGTTGTCGTAGTTCAGGTCCGGCTGGTGGCTGAAGAACCGGTGCCAGAAATACTGTTTCGCGACAGGATCCCAGGTCCAGTTCGATGTCTCTGTGTCTTTGAATATAATACGAACATCTTTATATCTGTCGGGCGTGTCGCTCCAGACATACCAGTCGCGATAAGGGGAGTTGGGGTCCTGGCGGGCCTCGCGGAACCAGGCGTGTTGATCCGATGTGTGGTTCACCACCAGGTCGGCGAGAACGCGCAGGCCCATCGAGTGGGCCTCGTCGAGGAAGCGCCGGAAATCGTCGAGGCTGCCGTAGTCGGGATGGACCGATTTGAAATCCTCGATGTCATACCCGTCGTCGCGGAGCGGCGAGGGATAGAACGGGAGAAGCCAGATGCAGTCGACGCCGAGATCGCGGATATAGGGGAGTTTCGAGGTGAGGCCGATGAAGTCCCCGATCCCGTCTCCGTTGCCGTCGCAGAAGCCCCTCACGTGGAGCTCGTAGAACACGGAATCCTTGTACCACAGCGGTCCTTCGGTCATGGCTGCCTCCTGTCTTGAGAGGTGGTGGGTTCAGTCGACCAGCCGGCGCAGCAGGCTGCGGGCCGCATCGGGGTCGGGGAGTCGGTAGCTCGCGACGCTCCGGGTGGAGCCGATGTGTACGGCTGTGCCCTCGGGGGGGACGGCGAGGAACATGTCCTCGTCGGTGCGGTCGTCGCCGAGAATCAGCATCCGACAGCCTCCTCCGGTTCCGGCGATGATGTCGCGGACGACGAGGCCCTTGTTGAGCCCGGCGGGCCGGGATTCGACGACGTAAGCCCCGTGCAGCACCTCGAACCGGTCGGCGATGCCGTTGCGCTCGTACAGATGGCCGAGAGCCCCGGCAAGCTTCGCAGCCTGTTCCAGGCCGAACTCGGGCTCGACCGACCGGTAGTTCCAGCAGAAGCCGGCGGCCTTTTCCTCGAAGCGGCTGCCCGGGGTGGCGCGGATGAAGCTCCGGAAAAGCGGTCGCTGGAGCTCCTTGGCGGCTTGATCGATCTCGAGGCGGCAGGTCCACGCATCGTTGGGGGTCGATCTCGACCAGAGGCCGTGCTCGGCATGAAGGCCGATGGGCAGATGGCCGAACCACTCCTCGAGCTGGCGGCGCTCGCGGCCGCTGACGATGTGGACGTGGGTTTCGGGGCGGCGTGCCAGCCGTTCGAGCAGCTTCAGAAGCAGATCGTCCGGGTTCGTCGACTCGGGGTCCTCGGCGAACGGGATCAGCGTGCCGTCGTAATCCAGCAGGATCGTCAGGGCCGGCAGCGCCCGGAGACGTGCCACGAGCGTGTCGATCTCGGGCGGTGGCGTGTAGCCGGGCCGCGCGGGAGTGGCTGAAGCCGCGATTTCCCGGAGAGAGGCGAGGAACTCTTCGGTCCAGGTGAAGACATCATACCCAAGAACCCGCTGGCGAAGCTGGCGCATCCGCCGGCGTGCTTCGGAGGCCGGCATCGTGAGCGCCCGTTTGATGTACTGGGCGAGCTGGTCCAGGTCGAAGGGGTTGACGATCAGGGACTCGGTGAGTTCGGCCGAGGCGCCGGCAAACTCGCTCAGGATGAGGACGCCGTCGTCCTTCGGGTGCATGGCCACGTATTCTTTCGCCACCAGGTTCATCCCGTCCCGCAGAGGGGTGACCAGCATCACGTCGGCGGCCATGTACAGGGCGGCCAGAGCCCGGTCATCGACGCTGCGCAGCAGATAATGAACCGGAAGGGCGCCGAACGTGCCGTGGGCGGCATTGATACGGCCGGCTATTTCATCCAGCTCTTTGCGAAGCCGGGCATACGACTCGACCTGGGTGCGGGAGGGAACGGTGATCTGGAGATACCGGATCCGGTCGCGCCATTCGGGGTGCCGCTCGAGGAACCGCTCGACGGCCAGCAGACGCCGGGGAAGTCCTTTCGTGTAGTCGAGCCGGTCGACCCCGAGCAGAAGCTTCCGGCCGCCGGTTTCGGCTTTCAGCCGCTCCGCCTCTTTCTGCACCTCCGGGTCTCCGGCAAGACCGGTGAAATAGGCGGCGTCGATACCGATCGGGAACACCCCGAGCCGTATTTCACGGTCGGCGATCGTCAGCGTGTCGCTCCGCGGGGAGAGGCGCAGCACGTGCGTGAGGCTTTGGCGAAAGTGGCGCATGTAGGCGAAGGTATGGAATCCGATCAGGTCGGCGCCCAGCATGCCTTCGAGGATCTCGTTCCGCCACGGAAGGATGCGGAACACCTCGGAGGAAGGGAAGGGGATGTGCAGGAAAAAGCCGATCGTCAGATCCGGCCGGATGCGGCGCAGCATGGCCGGCATCAGGGAAAGCTGGTAGTCGTGGACCCAGACGAGATCGCCCGGGCCGGCATTGGCGGCGGCGGCCTCGGCGAACTGGCGGTTCACCTCGACGTAGGTGTTCCAGTTCGCCCACGCGTCGCGCAGCACCTTCTCGGTGTCGTAGTGATACAGCGGCCACAGGACGCCGTTCGAAAAACCTTCATAAAACCGTTTTACCTGGTTCGAGGAGAGCGGAACCGGCACCAGACGCTGGTCTGCAAGCTCCTTGCCGATCTGGCGAAGCTGCTCATCCGAAACCCTCCCCACCTCGCCCGGCCAGCCCACCCACAAGGCGTCCGAATCCCGGTGCGGGCCCTTCATCGCCGTCGCGAGGCCCCCCGCGGAGGGGTGGACCGAAATCTGGCCGTGATCCGAGCGGATGGTGACGGGAAGCCGATTCGAAACGATCAGCAGACGCGCCATGAACCCTCCCTGAACGATGGAGTAGCGTGCGTTTTCAGGGTAGTTTACCCTGATGGTCGGTCGCATGGCAAGCCCGTCACGGAAATTAAAGGGTATATATAATACAATATACAAATCATGAGCGGCCGCTCGACGCCGTCATTTGGAACGTGGCGTGTCGAGGTGAACGGGGGGTGCTGGAGAAATCGGTTCGTCTGGGGTATGATGAAGCGCATGGCGCCGAACCGTCGTTCCGGAACGCGTGCCGCTGCGAGGAGAGGATGGGAGATGGAAGACCTGCAACGCGTCATGATCGGGGCGGCCGTGGCCGTCGGCATCCTGCCGGAGCCGACCCTGCGCACGGCCGACAAGCTGAGAGGGCTTCTCGACGGTGCGGCGCGCTCCCTCACGCTCGTCATCATCCGGTGTTCCGGTGCCGGCCCGATCGATGACGGACTCGTCCATCGGGGCATGAAATACCTGTTTGCCAAAGCCGTGGAGATGGTCGTCGTCTGGGGCCGGTCGAAAGACGGAAAGGTCTCGATCACCCTCGACCCGAGACTGCTGAAGTATCCCGGCGACATCCTCGTCGATCCTGCAATATCAAAAGATATACAGAAAAGAATCCTCGACGCGGCGGCATCTGCCGACCAGCTGTTCCGGGCATACCAGCGGTATGCCGCCCGGGAGCCACAGACCGCCGGCGAGGCGGCCGACCGGGCGGCCGAGGTTTGCGCGGCTCTCACCTGGACGGCCCGGATCGCTCTTTCCTGGGCTCTCACCGAAGAGCTCCACGACCCTGAGAAAGACGGCGGGACCCCCGCCTGAACGCCCATCAGAGGTGATGCATGCCTGAACCACTCATGGATTCCCGGTTTCGAACGGCCCTGGCCCGCGAGATCCCCCTCTGGACGCGGATGGGGATGATCGACGAAGCCCAGGGAAAGAAGCTTTCCCGCCTGTATGAGCTCGATGCCCTGGGCGCCGAGTCGGCGAAGCTGTTTTCCCGCGCGATCATGGGCTTCGGCGCCCTGCTGCTGGGCGGCGGCGTGCTGGCCTTCGTCGCGGCCAACTGGGAGGACCTGCCGAAACTCGTCAAGGTGGTGATGCTGTTCGCCGCCCTCCTGGCCTTTCACGGCACCGGCTTCTGGCTCTGGCAGAAGCGTGGCCAGGAGCGCCTTGGCCGCGCCCTGATCTTCGCCGGCTGCCTGGTGTTCGGCGCGAACATCGGTCTCCTGGCGCAGATCTTCAACATCCAGGGCGATACCTACCGCGGCGCCGGTGCCTGGGCGCTGGGCACGCTCGGCATGGCCTGGGCCGTCCGCGGCGCGAGCTCGGGCATTCTCGCCCTGGTGCTGGCGTTCTGGTGGTACACCGGCCTCCTCGGCGCGCACCACGGCAAAACCTCGACGGATCTGCTGGTCACGGTGTTTCCGGCTCTCGCCATCGGCCTGTTCGGCACCCTGGCCGTTTCGATCCCGTCACGGAGACTGCTGGGAAGCACCGTCATCGCGCTCTTCATCAGCATGGGCATCTCGGGGGCGAATGGGCATCCCCATTCCCACATCCCCGTGACCCTCTCGCTGCTGGCGGCGGGGTGGCTCGCGCTCGCCGCCGGAAGGCTGTTCGAGAGCGAACCGCGCATGACCCCCTATGCGGCCCTGACCCAGGCGATGGGCTGGGGGCTGGTCTGCGTCATCGGCCTGATCCTCTCGTTCGACGACCTCTGGCGGCACCATGACTGGTTCACCCGGTATCTGTGGCTGGTGCCCGCCCTTGCCGCGACGGCGGCCGGCGTCTGGGCGATCCGGTCCAGTCTGGCCCGGCGACCCGCCGATGCCGCCGAGCGGCTGCGTCTCGCCCTGCTGGGCGGCTCCCTCGGTGCGCTGACCCTCGCCCTGTTCGTCAGCGCCTCCCCCGTTTCCACCATCCTGGCCAACCTCGCCTGCCTCGCCTGGGCGGGCGTGGGCATCTCGAAAGGGCTGACCGATGCCGACCGGTCCGCGTTCTGGAGCGGCTCGATTCTCGTCTTTCTGGTCATCCTGGCCCGGTTCTTCGAGTTCGAAACCTCCCTCATGCTCAAATCTCTCGCGTTCCTGGGGTGCGGAGCCGTGACGATCTACGCCGGCGTCCGATACGAAGCGCATCTGCGCGGGAAGGAGGCGGCCTGATGACCCCCGAAACCCTCCGGAAGGCGTTTTTCGCCGCCCTCCTCCTGCAGCTGGTGATCCTCCTCCTCGTTCCCCTGCAGCACGCCCGCAGCCTGCTCACGGGCCGGCAGGTCGAGCTCCAGGTCGAACCCGTCGACCCCTACAGCTTCATGAAGGGGTATTACGTCACCCTCTCCTACCGCATCTGCCGCCCCGAACGCATCGCCTCCGGCCTGCCGGATCTGTATGACGGCCAGACGGTGTACACCGTCGTCCGGGAAGGGGCGAACGGGCTCTGGGTGCCGGTATCCCTGCATCTCGAGCCGCCCGCCGACCTGCCTGCCGGCCAGCTTTTTCTGAAAGGCCGCAAAAAGGGCTGGCGAGGCATCTCCTACGGGATCGAGGAATACTCGATTTCCGAGTCGAAGCGGCGCGAGGTGGATCAGGCCCTGCGGAAATCCGTCGACAAGGCCCGTGTCCGCGTCATGGTCGATGCCGACGGCAACGCCGCCCTGGATTCGCTCGAGATAGATGGCGTTCGCTATTGAACGACCCCTCACACCGGAAACAGGAAACGGCCGGCCCCCTCGGGGGCCGGCCGTTCGTGTGAACGGGAACGTCAGGATTTCCGGAACTCGGCGTCGACGACCTTCTCGTCCCCGGCCGGTTCGGCCTGGGGCTGGGCTCCGCAGCCCGCGCCGCAGCCGGCACCCGCCGCCTGGGCCGAGGCCGCCTGCTTGTACATCTGCTCGGCCATCTTGTGGGAGACCGTCATGAGCGCTTCGGAGGCCTTCTCGATGACTTCGGCATCGCCGCCTTCGAGGGCTTTCTTCAGATCCCCGAGCTTCGCCTCGATCTCGGCCTTTTCGCCGGCCGGGATCTTGTCGCCCATCTCGCGCAGCGACTTTTCCGTGGTATAGACCAGTGTCTCGGCCTTGTTGCGCGCCTCGATGGCCGCCTTGCGCCGCTCGTCCTCGGCCGCGTGCGCCTCGGCTTCCTTGACCATCCGCTCGATATCCTGCTTCGGCAGGGCCGAGCCGCCGGTGATCGTGATCTCCTGTTTCTTGCCGGTACCCAGATCCTTGGCCGAGACGTTCACGATACCATTCGCATCGATATCGAACGTGACTTCGATCTGCGGCACGCCGCGCGGGGCGGGGGGGATGCCGACCAGGTCGAACCGGCCGAGGGACTTGTTGTCGGACGACATGCCGCGCTCACCCTGGAGCACGTGGACCGTGACGGCCGGCTGGTTGTCGGCCGCGGTCGAGAACACCTGGCTTTTGCGGGTGGGGATCGTCGTGTTGCGGTCGATCAGCTTCGTCATGACGCCGCCGAGTGTCTCGATGCCCAGCGAGAGCGGGGTCACGTCGAGCAGCAGCACGTCCTTCACGTCGCCCTGCAGGATGCCGCCCTGGACGGCGGCGCCCATCGCGACGCACTCCATCGGGTCGACGCCGCGCTCGGGCTCCTTGCCGAAATGCTCCTTCAGCAGCTTCTGGACGGACGGCATGCGGGTCGGGCCGCCCACCATGATGATGTGGTCGACGCCCTGGCGGGTGAGGTTCGCGTCGCGCAGCGCGTTGTCGAGCGGCTTGCGGCACCGGTCGAGCAGCGGGCTGATCAGCTCTTCCAGCTTCGCCCGGGTGATCGTCATGATCAGATGCTTCGGCCCCTCGGCCGTCGCGGTGATGAAGGGCAGGTTGATGTCGGTCGAGGTCGTGGTCGACAGCTCGATCTTCGCCTTCTCGGCCGCGTCGCGCACGCGCATGAGCGCCTGGGAATCCTTCGACAGATCGACGCCCTCGCGGTTCCTGAACTCATGCACGATGTGGTCGATCAGGGCCTTGTCCATGTCGGTGCCGCCGAGCTGGGTGTCGCCGTTCGTCGAGAGAACCTCGAACACGCCGCTTCCCATCTCGAGTACCGTCACGTCGAGCGTGCCGCCGCCGAGGTCGAAGACGAGGATCTTGCCGTCACCCTTCTTGTCGAGGCCGTAGGCCAGGGCCGCCGCGGTCGGCTCGTTGACGATGCGCTTCACCTCGAGGCCGGCGATCGTGCCGGCATCGTTCGTCGCCTGGCGCTGTGCGTCGTCGAAATACGCCGGAACGGTGATGACCGCACCCGTGACCTTGTCGTTCAGGAACGCTTCGGCATCCTGCTTGATCTTCTGCAGGATCATCGCCGAGATCTCCTGCGGGGTATAGTTTTTGCTATCGATCGTGACCTTGTGGTTCGTGCCCATCTTGCGCTTGATCGCCATGATGGTGCGGTCGGGATTCGTGGCCGCCTGCCGTCGGGCCGGTTCGCCGATCAGCCGCTGGCCGTCCTTGGTGAAGGCCACGACACTGGGAAATGCCTTGCCGCCGATCGAGAGACCTTCCGCGCTGGGGATGATGACCGGCTTTCCGCCTTCGACGACGGATGCCGCCGAGTTCGAGGTGCCCAGATCGATGCCGATGATGCGTGCCATGTGTGTATCCTCCTGAGTGAATTCGCACGACGCCGTCCTGCGACGGCGTGAAACTGTTCGTCTTGATGATTAGCAAAGCGCATGCCAACGCCCTGAAATGCCGATGGGATCGATGGAAGGAACGGCCTTTCCGACTCTGGAGAACGGCGGCGCGACGCCCTGCGACGTCGCAGCCTCTGCCCCCTGTGATTGACGCTAGGGAAAGGATATGGTACGCTGCCCAGACAGAGATGATGCTGGTACTTATGGTGCTTCTGGTTTGCTTCACCGGCGAGAGATGTGCATGGGGAGAGGATTTGCCTGGTCAGATCCTGGGGCGTGCCGAACGACATCTGGCCGCCGAAGACCTCGCCAATGCCCTGAATCTGCTCGACCAGGCACGTTCGCTTGCCCCCCGCGATCCGCGGGTCATTGCCTTCCTGAATAGGTGGAACCTGGCCAGAGACAAAAAGATCTCGGCGCACAAACGCTCCGCCGAGTTCCTTCTCCTTTCCCGAAGATACGACGAGGCTGCAAAAGAGCTCCTGGCCGCTGAAGCCCTCGCCCCGGACGACGGGGAGATCCGGGAAAAGCTCGCGACGACGCGGCAGGCTCTCCGGTTGATGGAAAAACACCAGGAGAGCGGCATCTGGGTCGATCCTGCGACGGGAAGAGCCGCCGATCCCGATCTGTATGACGCCCTCTCGCTGCTGCGTCGGGCGCGCGACGCGAAGAATCGCGGCGATCTTCCCCTGGCCCTCGACCTCGTCGAACGCGTCCTCGCCCGCGAAAAAATCAATGCCGAAGCCTCGAACCTCAAATCCGAGATTCTCGAGATCCAGCATGAGTTCGAGCTCCTCGCAGACCTGGAGGCCGACACGAAGTCCGGTCGCTTCTTCGAGGCCCTGCAGCGACTCGACGCGCTCCTTCGGGCCAATCCCGCGAGTCTCGACCTGCGGCTCCGGCGAGGGAATGTGCTGCTGCGGCTCGGGCGGTATGCCGAGTCCCTGCGCGATTTCGAGAAAGCCCTCGAGTTCAACGCGACGCCGACGCCGCTGCTTCCCGCTCTTGCCCGTGTCTATGCCGGACTGCGCCGTCCTGTCGAAACCCTCTCGATTCTCGACGATCCGCGCCACCCCCGGAATGGAATGAATACCGAACAGTATATGAAGACCTGGTTTTCTGCCTTTCCTGGCGCGTCGGCAGGCCTGTTCATCGCGTTGATGATCCTGGTTGGTGGCGTCGTGGGGATGTTCCGGATGCTCGATGCCCTCATCGAGCGCTGTCCGGGGAAGGTGCTCCTCGGAGCCCTGAAGACGTTGCTGCTCTGCTTCGTGAGCGAGCCTGCCGAACAGGCCCCTGCGATGCGGGCCATCTCCGGGAAGATCGACCATCCCTGGTTGTACTACTGCACGGGCCTGATGCTGATTGCCCGCGACGAACTCGATGCGGCCCAGAAGTATCTCATTCCCTGCCTCGACTCCCCGACCCATGCCGCCCGGGCCTTCTTCTTCCTCGGGATCGTCCGGGCAAGGCTCGGTCAGAAAATGGCCGATCACGATTTCCAGAAAAGCATCATCGAAGCCCTGAACGGCACGCCCGGGACCTGGCGTCCCGGTTTCATGGTCCGGCTCGAAGAACGTATCACGCAGGCCTATCGGGAAACCCCCGGGAACCGAAGCATATTTGCGGATCTCGCTCACGAGATCATCACCTCTGTTCCCTGACGGCGTGAGGCAAGGAGAGGCGGGAATGCGAACGAGCAACCCCTGGATCGAATCGATCATCGGAGGATTCGTTATGATGGATACATACCCTCGCGACAGGCGTGGAACACCTTCAAACACCTGTGGCATCCTGATCGCCGTTCTCGCGACTCTCCTGGGCGGGCAAAGCTGCTTCGGATGGTCCCTCCCGGCGGGAAGCCAGAGGCCCATCGATGCCCTGAAATGGTCGAGGCGCACGACGGCGGTCTTCACGGGCTCGGGGCGAACATTATATATCGTATCGAATAAGCCAGGCAAGGAAGAGGACATCGCTCTCGCAAACGAACTGCTGGCGGGCGCGGCTTTGAACGTGACATCCGACCTTGGTCCTTCGCCCGTGGTGACGTATGAGGACGTCACGCCCATCACCAACATCCGGACAGGCACGGTGAATCCGCCGAACGCTTCCCTGTTCATCGCAAAAAAGCAGGTCTTTCCGAACATGCAGCAGGTGGTCATCGATGGATACAAAATCAATGCCGAACTCGCCCGGAATGCCGAAAACCTCGTCGAACGGCCGAAGTTCGTCATCAAGGAAGATCCCCCCGTCGAGGAACGGGACATCAAGGCGTTCATCCAGGGCGTCATTTCATTCCAGCGGAAAACCCCCTTTCAGACGACCCGGATCACGACCCCCTACGACGAGGCACTGACGGACAGCCCCGTCATGGTCGAATTCCAGGTCGTCGTCAGCCCGTTCTCTTATATCCTCCCGTTCACCTCTGTGCCGCAATGGACAGGCCTTCCGGGGGCAGCAACCGCCAATTTCCAGCCTGCGTTCGAATCCTTCTGTGCACAATCCTTCCAGTGGACACCCGACAGGAGATTTCCCGCCGGAAACGCAGCCTACAAAATCGTCCTGCGCGACCGGACGCCGCCCCGCATCACCGATCTGGCCTTCAATCAGGGTACGACCCTGCCGCTGCTGAGCGGGCCCGGTTCCACCGCCGTTTCCCGGGCTACGACGAATGACTTCTACCGACCCACCGAGTTGCGGGGGGTTGACAATATATCTACACAAATACAATCCCGGTTCGGCATCGAGCGAATCTCGGGGCCGACCCCGCCCGGGGTGAACGCCCCGAACGGATGGCAGTGGGTCGGTGGGGTCGTCACTTCGGTCAGCAGCGCCCCGATCCCGTTCGAAACGTTTCTGCCCAACGATTGCCTCGGCGAGATGAAATACACCGCCTTCGCCTGGGACGACAGCCTCGTCATGAATCCGGGGGAATCCCAGATCGTCGAGAACCGTCCCGACGTCTCCTACGGCATCCGTGGGCCCTATGCCAACCAGGATCTCGGCAACTCCCCGCTGCCGAATGGAGCGCTGCCGTTTCCCGTGTCGGCCCCGGGAGACCCGAACAGCCTCGATATCACCAGGAGAATTCCCGAGGCCGAAGGCACCATTTTCGTCGATGACAACGACTTTCCGAATCTTCTGGTGCGGGTCACTTCCTCGAAGGACAAGGGCAGGCCGAAATCGGATCTGCATTTCCCGCCGCCGCCACCGGTGCTGTCTACGTTCGATCGACCGGTCTACGACCAGTTCGTGGCACGGGCCCGGTATACCCCTGCAACGTTGCCTGCCGGCGGATATGTGAGGTTCCTCAAGGCCGACCTGGACAACTGCCCGCCGGGGGAGCGGACCAGCCAATGGCAGTATGGGATCGGACTGGTTCCTCCGGGGGGCGTTGTCAGCCCGGATTTCGCGAAGAACGCCTTCACCCTGGAGAATTATGTACGCTCGGATACCGATTCCCAGGGCATCCTGATCGATCATGACCCTTCGAGTTTCGGCGAGCGCAACGGATTCGGCAAGTCTCTCGCCGTCTTCTGCCTCGAGCCCCTCATCGAGGACGTCGAATACGAGGTGGCGCTCTGGGCCGAAGACAACTGCAAATGGATCAACCTCACCGATGCCTCGCTCGGTTATCCCGCTCTGGTCGGAGCAAGGATCGCCGCCCCGTTCACCGGCATCGAGTCGGCCGGTATCGACTGCGTCGTGCCCAATCAATATCCGAAGGTCGTGTTGAAAACCGGAATGGGTTCGGATAGGTATGTATCCGAAACGTTGCGCGTCACTTTCCGGGAACCGACGCGCCTGGGTGGCTTGCCGACTCCCGGCGACACGGCCGCGTGGGATGAGGGGTATCCGTCGATCACGGCCTGGGCAAAGGATTACAAAGGGAACGAGCGCCGCCTGAAAATCTACTTCCAGGTGACCGACGAGAAAGTGAAAGTGCGGGTTATGGAACAGCAGCACGTGGGAAACTGAACGTGAGACCAGAACGACGGACCGGAATATCGCTCGTGGAGATCCTGATGGCGACCATGCTGCTCGCTCTCGCGGCGTTTCCTCTCATCCGGTCGTTCAGCCAGTCCTACGAAGTTGCCACCCGCCAGGTCGAGCAGGAATCCACCGCGAAGATCGCCGAGGCGGCCATGAACAAGCTGCTGTCGGTGCGGTTCGATGATCTGAACTCCGCGATTCCGGCCGTATCCGTGCCGTTCGAGGTCGAGACCCCCTCCGGCCCGGTTGCCGCGAAGATCGATCTTGCGGGCGCCCCGGCGCAGGGCACGGGAACCTTCATCATCGGTGGAACGACCTACCGTGTCGGAGTTGCCGTCCGGCGGGCGTTCACGGGCCATCGTGGCATCATGACGCCGGCCGCGACGGCGAAGGCCCTGACCTTTTCCTACGCGGTACCCGCGGTTTCGATCGGCCTGCCGCCCCCGCCGCCTCCCGGGCTCGTCGTTGCAACCTATGCCTGCCCCGACGATTTTCTCGGAATTCTCGTGCGTGTCTCCTCCGGGCGGGGCGACAGGGAGCTGCGTCTCTCGGGGTTCAGGGGGGATATGCGAAGATGATGCCGCCGCGTCCTGCCGGAGGGTTCGCCATGGTGACCCTGCTGCTGCTCATGATGGTGCTCGTCACGTTCGTCGGGCTGCTCCACTTCAGCACGCGTGGACAGAAGGGGACGCACGCGCGCCTGTTCGACCAGACCCGGGCGTTGATGGCGGCTCGCGCCGCGGTCGAACTGGCCGTCTACAAGTATCGCGTGCTGCCGGCAGAGTTCTACCGGGTCAACCGGCTGGTCAATGCGGTGACGGCCGATCCGGCTGAGCGGAATTTTTTCCAGGCGGTCTGGATGAATGATTTTTCGGGGAAGTCCGTCCCCGGCGGTTTCGTTTCTCCCGCCAGCCTGCTCGTGGAGAGCATGCGCCAGGAGACGGGGGAGCCTGTCGAGTTCGGGGTCGAGAGCTGCGAACTCGTGACGCGCAAGGAAAGCGGCTACGTCAAGGACTATCTCCGGATACGGGCATGGGGAGCCTGCCGGGCGGAGAGAAAAGCGCTCGACCAGTTGGTCGAGGTGGAGATCACGCATGCCCCCTGAACGACGCGGCGTGACCCTCGTGGAACTCCTGGTCGGCACCGTTCTTCTGGCCGGATTCATCGGCACTGTCATTTATATTCAACGATTTACCATGAACTCGTATCGGGTCACGACCTGGAAACAGGAGCGCACGCGGCAGATCGAGACCTTCTGGAACCAGCTCAGGAAGCCGATCGAAGAGGCATCTGACGCTCTTTCCCGGACACCGCCGACCGGGAGTGACTGGGAAATCGTCCGCACCCCGCGGCCGCTGCTCCATCGATCGAGGTTTGGGAGCGGCAACGGGCCTGTCATGGTCTGGAAGGCCGACCACCTCACCTCGTCGGGAGACCTGGAATACAGCCGGGAATACAGGCTGGAACTGACGGACCGCCGCCTCGAACTGAAGGGGGTCCAGTTCGGAACCGACCAGAAGCGCGTTCTCGTCGAGGATGTCGAAGGGATCCGGATTCGTTCGACCAGCATCCGGCAGGCGCAGAACCCCGCCGCACCGGATGAGCGGTTCGAGGAATACCTCGACACGGCGGGGACCGGCACCGATCCCGTCGTCGCAAGTGTCGTCGAGGTTTCGCTCACCATCATGCCGGCCCGGGACTCCGGCATCCCGGCCCAGAAACTCGTACAGGGCACCAAGTTCCGGATTCCGGTCGGAGCGCGGGAGGAGCCTTCCCTCTGATGGAGCCACGGATCGGCCGACGTTCCCTGTCGCGGAAGGCGGGCCTGCTGTTGATGGCCATGTCCGCCGCGCCGGCGCGAGGGGAGGTCATCGTTTTCCAGGTGCCGGCCGGTCCTGCGGGCTGGGCCTGGACCACCCTCACGCTCGGGGCGGTATGTATATTATTTGCCATACAATTCTGGCTCGTGCGCCGCATCCTTGGAAGCAAAAAAAAGGAGCTGGAGCCGGAAGTGCGGCGGCAGTTCGAGAAAACCTACGCCGAAAAGCTCCGGGAGGAGTATGCCAGGAAGTCGGCGGAGCTTCAGAAGCAGATGCAGGATACCCGGGTGCGATACTCGTTCATCCTGACCAAAATCAAGAATCTCTCGGCGACGCTCGACCCGGCGAAACTGTTCAAGTCGATGACCGACCTTCTGGCGGAGGATCTCGGTATCGCGAAATACATCCTCTTCCTCTTCGATCGCGAAAAGCAGGAACTGTATCCCTATCGCTGGAACGGGTATCCCGATTCGGTGCGGGAAGAGCTTCTCATCCCGCTCGGGGTCGAGCACTTCCTGACCTACGCCTTCCAGCGCCGACGGCTGGTCTACCGGCTGGCGGCGCTCGAGGACGTCGAGACCCGGCCGCTCGTCGACCGGCCCCCGCTTCCCGGAACCCTCGTCGCGCTGCCCCTGACGAATCAGGATGAATTATATGGAGTGATTCATATCGAATCCTTCGCCGACGGCCGGACAGAGGTCGACGATGCGGACCTCCGGCTGTTCACCGCGACCGGCAATTTCATGGGCCAGGCGATGGCCAACTCCAGCGTTTTCCTCCAGACCAAGGAAGAGCTGACCTCGACGAAACAACTGTCCGAACGGCAGATCGCGGAAAAGCGGCAGTTGAAGGAGATCTTTTCCCGATACACCTCGTCCGAGCTCGTCGAGACGATTCTGAAAAACCCCGGATCGGTGCAGCTCGGCGGAACAACCAAGACGGCGACGATCCTGTTCTCGGATATCGCGGGGTTCACGAAGTTCAGCGCGGCCCTCACGCCGGCCGAAGTCGTGACGACGATGAACGAGTATCTCTCGAAAATGGCCGAGATCGTCCTGGACCACGACGGCGAGATCGACAAGTTCATCGGGGATGCGGTCATGGCGAGGTTCGGCGTATTGAGCGACCTCGAAAATTCGGCACGCTCGGCGGTCGAAACGGCCCTCGGGATGATGAGCGGGCTTCGCGAGCTCCAGGCAAAATGGATTCAGGAAGGGAAAGAGCCGTTTACTATTCGTATCGGTATAGCCACTGGTCCGGTGCTTGCGGGAAACATCGGCTCGGTGCGGCGCCAGGAGTTCACCGTGATGGGCACGACCGTGAACCTGGCCTCGCGCCTCGAAAGCCTCAACAAGGAGCTGAAAACGAAGATTCTCGTCGACGAGGAAACGCATCGGTGCCTCGAAGGTCTCTGCGTCGCCGTTCCACACCTCGGGGTCACGGTGCGCGGCCTCGATGAGCCGCTGAACGTCTACGAGATCAGGGGCCGTACCCCGACGGCAGGGACGTAAAGCGCCGGGTCTGGTATAATCCCCGGACTTCAGCACGGGGAGAGTGGCATGAAACGTATTCTCGGATTCGTCGGGAGCCCGAAACGCGATGGCAACACCGGAATTCTGATGCAGCGCTTCATGAAAGGGGTTGCCGAGGCGGGGGGCGAGTCGAAGATCCACTGGCTCAACCTGATGAAGGTGACTCCCTGCCAGGCCTGCGGCTACTGCCGGACGCACGACCGGTGTGTGATCAACGACGACCTGACACCCGTGCTGCTCGATATCATGAAAGCCGACGGGATCGTCATCGGATCACCGGTCTACTTCTTCCAGGTGTCTGCCCAGACGAAGGCGCTGATCGACCGCTTCTACAGCTTCCTCAACGATGATTTCACCCACCGCCTCGGGGCCGGGAAGCGCGCGGCGATGATCTTCTGCCAGGGAAGCCCCGAACCGCACGCGTTCGACTCGTCGTTCGAGATGAATGCCCGTGCTCTGAAAACCGTCGGGATCGACGTCGTGATGACCCTCGTGGCCCACGGCCTTCCGGAACACGGGGATGTGCTCCGGCGGGAGGAGTTCCTCGAGGAGGCCCGCCGTCTCGGCCGAAAGATGATCGACGGGTGAACGGTTCCGGGCACGGCTCGCGCATGAGCCGGGGCGTCGATCTGACGACGGGAAGCATCTGGCGGCACCTGGTCGCATTTTCCCTGCCGATGCTGGCCGGCAGTCTGCTCCAGACCTCCTACAGCCTGATCAACGCCGTGTGGGTCGGAAAATACCTCGGAAACGAGGCGCTGGCCGCCGTCACGGTGAGCTTTCCGCCCTTCTTTCTGATGATGGCCGTGGCGAACGGCCTCGGCATGGCCGCCTCGGTGCTCGTCTCGCAGGCGTATGGAGCGAAAGACGAAGCCGGCGTGCAGACCGTCGTCGACACGGCCGTGATGCTGACGGTCGTGCTGTCGCTGCTGTGCCTCGCGGCCGGCCACCACGGGGCCGAGGCACTTCTGGTGCGCATGGGGACAGCGGCTGACGTGCTGCCGCTGGCCGTGCCGTATCTGCAGCTGCTCTCGTTCACCGTACCCGTCATGTTCGGGTTGTTTCTGCTGACGGCGCTGCTTCGCGGGGTGGGGGACTCGAAGACGCCGCTCTGGTTCCAGTCGGGGGCGGTGGTCGTCACGATTGCGCTGGATCCGGTGTTCATCTTCGGCCTGGGCGGCATGCCCCGGCTGGGGCTGAACGGGACCGCCTGGGCGAACCTGGTGACGCAAGCCGGGGCTCTCGTGGCGATGCTTTGGTATCTGCGCCGGCAGCGCCACCTCGCGATGCCGGGCCGCGGCTGCCTGCGGCCGGATCCGGCGGTCGGCTGGCGGCTGCTGCGCGTCGGCATTCCTTCGATGTTCCAGCAGGGCCTCGTGTCGGTCGGGATGATCTTTCTGACCGGCCTGGTGAACGGCTTCGGCCGCGACGTGACGGCCGCGTTCGGCGCCGGCATGCGTATCGACCAGCTCGCGTTCATGCCTGCGATGTCGATCGGAACGGCGATCTCGAACGTCGCCGGCCAGAATATCGGGGCCCGGCGCTTCGACCGGGTGGACCAGGCGTTCCGGGCCGGGGTGCTGCTGAGCCTCGCGTTCGGCAGCCTTGCTGCGATCGTTGCCCACTTCCTGCCCGAGCTCGTCGTGCGGGCCTTCGTTTCGGATGCGGGTACCGTCGCCATCGGCTGCGAGTATCTGCGGATCATTTCGATCGGGTATCTGCTGTTTTCCGTGATGTTCGTCAGCAACGGCGTCATCAACGGGGCAGGGGACACGATGGCGACGACGTTCTTTTCCCTGCTCGGCCTCTGGATCATCCGGCTGCCGCTTGCGATGTATCTTTCGAGGGTGTGGCGGCACCAGACGGGGATCTGGTGGGCGATGGTCATCAGCTTCGGCATCGCGATGACCGTCAGCGTGCTGTATTACCGTTCCGGCCGGTGGCGACGCCTCGCTCCGGTCGCGGAGCCCGGAGAGCCTCGATGAACCCGTCGCTCCCGGGTGGCCCTGCTCCCGTCCTGCTGATTCATCCGCCCACGGTGCGGGCCTGCGAGCCGCCGGCGGGGGTTGCCCTGCTCGCCGGGGCGGTGCGGGCCGCGGGATTCGGGTGCCGGATCTGGGATGCCAACCTCGAAGGCCAGCTCGCTCTCCTGCGCGGCTTCGATGCGGCGGATGCGGCCGACACCTGGACGCGCCGGGCCGTCCGGGACCGCGACGACCACCTGCGCCGGCTGCGCGACGGAAGCGCGTTCCGAAACCCCGACACCTACCGCCGGATCGTGGGGGATCTCGACCGCCTGCTGGCGAACGGCCCCTGGAACGCATCGGGCCGCCGTCTCGGCCTGGTCGATGCGACGGATGACCGGCTGTCGCCGACGAGGAGCGTCGATCTGATGCACGCTGCGGCCGAACCCCTCGATGATCCGTATATCCGGGCCCTTCGGCCGCGTCTGGACGAACTGCTGGGCGGAGAAGAACCGCGCGTGATCGGGATCTCGCTGAACTACCTGTCCCAGGCTCTGAGCGCGTTCGCCTTCGCCGGCCTGGTCCGGCGCCTCGCGCCCCGGGCACGTCTCGTGGCGGGCGGCGGCCTCGTCACCACCTGGATGTCCCGGCCGGGCTGGGTGAATCCGTTCGGTGGCCTGTTCGACGATCTCGTCGCCGGCCCCGGCGAAAAACGATTTATTGATATAATAAAAAGTGCTATTGATGACTCCGTTGCGGCCGATGCGGCTGTGTGTGGCGAGGCGATCGCGGCGTTCGATCTGCTGCCCACGGCCGACTACCTCTCGCCGGTGCCGGTACTGCCGGTTTCGGCCTCGTCGGGGTGTTACTGGCGATCCTGCTCGTTCTGCCCCGAGAAGGCCGAGGGGAACCCCTTCCGGCCGGCCGACCGGGAGGTGCTGCTGCGGAATGTGAAGAATATTTCTGAATATATGAAGCCGGGAATACTTCACTGGCTCGATAACGCCCTTTCGCCGGTGTTGCTGCGGGAGCTGGCCGGCCGGTCGGCCGGCACGCCATGGTTCGGCTTCGCCCGTTTCGAGCCGCTGCTGGCCGAGCCGGGCATGGCGGCCGCGTTGCGTCGCTCGGGCTGCGTGATGCTCCAGCTCGGCCTCGAGTCCGGCGACCAGGGGGTGCTGGACGCCCTCGGCAAGGGGATCCGGCTCGAGACGGCCGAGGCGGTGCTCCGCGAACTGCATCGGGCGGGCATCGGAACCTACGTGTATCTCCTGTTCGGCACGCCGGTCGAGGATGAACGCGCCGCCCGTCGCACCCTCGACTGGGTCGCCGCTCGCGCCGGGACGATCGACTTCCTCAACCTCGCCATCTTCAACCTCCCCCTCGGCGCGCCCGAGGCCGCCGCCCTCGACGTGCGGCCCTTCTCTGAAGGCGATCTGCCTCTCTACCTCGAGTTCGCCCATCCCCATGGCTGGCACCGCGGCCCCGTCCGCCGCTTCCTCGAAGCCGAGTTCCGCCGCCACCCCGCCATCCGCCCCATCCTCCACCGCGACCCCCCCTTCTTCACCTCCAGCCACGCCCCCTTCTTCGTCCCTTCCGTCAGCACTTCCATCGGATAAGATGACCGTTGGTTACAAGGCGCTTTTCGAGCGGTTGACAAAATAATCATAAAAATATATCGTTATAAGTATATTCGCACGATTCGATGTGGCCGACATGGTGCTCGTTTGTCGGATGTGACGAGAGGACGGAGAATGAAGTCTTACTACGCACATTCCCTTGATGAAGATGTTTCACAGGGTTCCTGGGAAGAATTGAAGGCGCATCTCGGGGCCGTTGCGGAGATCGCTGAAACACTGGCTGGCAAAACGAATCCGGAGTTGCGACGGCTGGCAGTTACGACGGGATTGCTTCACGACCTCGGAAAATATCGAGACCAGTTCCAGAAATATCTGCGCAAGGAACGTTCAGCTGGCTTCGATACCCAGCACGCGGTCCATGGGGCTGCCGTTGCTTTTACAAGAACGCTTGCAGGGCCGGCTTTTGCCATTGCTGCTCATCATGCCGGCCTCCAGGATCTCGACAAGCTCCAAGCGGCCATTGAACGCGTCAAGAAACTGGAAGAGTCCGAGCACCTTCTGCGGCTTCTCGAGGCGGACGGCCTCGAAGTGCCGGCAGGCGTCTCTGACCCGTCATTCGTCGCCGACCGGCCACTGCGACTCGAGATGTATATCCGCATGTTGTTTTCCATTCTCGTCGATGCGGATCATTTGAGCACCGAAGCCTTCTACCGGGGAAAAGCACGCATCTGTCCGACACTCGATCCGAGTGCGCTTCTGAATGCCGTATTTGAGAGGAAAAAGGAATTCGATGAACGGGCTTGCCGGGCGCCCGGCACAGCGCATGACACTCTGTTGAAGCGTGCGCGTGATGAGGTTTTCGAACGCTGCGTTAAGATGGGAGAAGAACCTCGCGGGTTCCATTCGCTGACGGTTCCGACAGGCGGCGGCAAGACACTTTCCGCGATGGCCTTCGCGCTTTCCCATGCCAAAACGCATGGACTGCGGCGAGTGATCGTCGTCATTCCCTATCTGACGATCATCGAACAGAACGCCGCCGTCTATCGCGAAATTCTCGACCCCGAGTCGAACGGAATCGTCGTCGAACACCATTCCGCGGCGCGTGAGACAGACGGCACCAACGAACCCGATGACGACGATCGTTCGAGCCGATCTGCGGAGAACTGGGATGCCCCGGTCATCGTGACGACATCCGTCCAGTTCATCGAGACGCTGTTCGCCCACTCGGCGTCACGGTGCAGAAAACTGCATAATATCTGCAATTCTATTGTCATTTTCGATGAGGTCCAGACGTTGCCGGCGCACCTTCTGAACCCGACACTCGATGCGTTCCGTGATCTGACGGAAAACTACGGCGTCTCGTTCGTGTTCGCGAGTGCGACGCAACCTGCCTTCAGGGCTTCCGCCTCTCTCACGAACGGTTTCAGCCAGGGAGAATTGCGAGAGATCGTTTCCGACCCCGCGGCGTTATTTGACGATCTCAAACGCGTCGAACCGGTCTTTCACGAAACCACCCAGACCTGGGAGCAGGTCGCGTCCCTCATGGCCGAGTCCCGACAGGCCCTGTGCGTCGTGAACACGCGCAAGCAGGCGATGGCTGCATGGGAAGCCCTGCGACGGGCGACGGGCGATGCGGAAGACGGGAGCATTCTTCACCTCTCTTCAGCGATGTGCCCGCAGCACCGCCTCGGTCTCATCGGCGATCCGCGGAATCCCGACCCGGACAGCATCAGAGCGCGTTTACGGGCCGGGCGGCCGTGTCTTCTCGTATCGACCCAGTTGATCGAAGCCGGCGTCGACCTCGATTTCCCGCTTGTCATGCGTGCTGCCGGCCCCCTCGACTCGATCGTGCAGGCAGCCGGCCGCTGCAACAGGGAGTTCCGTCTGAAAGATGCCGCCGGGAATCCTGTGCACGGCCGCGTCATCATCTTCAGACCTGAGGACCAGGCGATTCCCGGCGGGGTGTACAAAACGGCCACGGGATTGGCTACTTCATTTCTCCAGGAAATGGGGCCCAAGGAGATCTTTGTCAGGCCCGAGCTGTTCGGGGACTACTTTTCACGTTTGTTTTCGATGATCGCAACGGATGTCTTCCGGAAGGGACAGGCGGGAATTCAGGAAGATCGCGAGAATCTGCGGTTTCGCCAGGTGGGAAAAAAGGCAAAAGTGATTCCCGAAGAAAGCTATCCGATCGTCGTGCCCTATGGCGATGCGCGAAGCATCATCGACGAATTGCGCACCAGAGAGCCGGCACCCGGCGAACCGAGGTTCTCGCGGCATGATCTGCGCCGGCTTCAGCGCTTCATGGTGAATGTCCGATCCAGGGAATTCCTGATTCTCCAGGGGCTTCACCTCGTTCACCACATCCTTCCGAACATCGACGTCTGGGTTCTGGAGGACGGTGTCTATCACCCAGAACTTGGAATCATGATCGAACAACGACCGACGGAGGAGTTTCTGATATGACTGCATCTCTCGTTCATCTCCGCGTTTGGGGTGACTTTGCCTGCTTCACGAGACCCGAAATGAAGGTCGAGCGTGTGAGCTATCCGATCATGACCCCATCCGCGGCACGTGGCATACTTGAATCTATCTTCTGGGAACCCCAGATGTATTACCTGATCGATGCGATCAGGGTGGTGAAGCGCGGCACGTGGCTCTCGTTCCGCCGCAACGAGGTGACGGCCACCTTGAGTCTGCAGAGTGCAGGCGGCTGGATGAAAAACCCCGAGAAATTCTCTCCGATCCAGGCCGGAGGCGGTGCCGCCGACGGTACGCAACGCAACATGCTCGCGCTCGAAGACGTGGAATACATCATCTCCGCCGAAGCACGGCTGAGCGGCGTCGGGAATAATATACCGAACGGCATTCAGAAATACACGGCCGAGTTCGAACGCCGTGCCAGGAATGGGAAATGCTATCACCGTCCTTGTCTCGGGGTTCGGGAGTTCGCCGCCGACTTCGATTGGGAAAGCGACCCGGAAGCGGCCTTCGGGCGACGCCTGCAGGAACTGGGCAGGGATGACCGAAACCCCTGGCCCGAAGAGGAACTCGGGGTGATGTTATATGACCTGTTCGATGCCGACGAGCGTGTGGAGGGTTTTCGGTGGTATTCCGGAGCCGAGATTGCTTCTTTCGAAGCTGCTCGCGAGGAGCAGATACGGGCGCTGCCGAAGGGAAAACAGAAGGCGGCCAGGGCAGAACCGCTGCCTGCGTTCGAAGGCCGCGCCGTGAAGCCGCGGGCGGCGTTTTTCCGGGCCCGGGTTCGGAATGCAAAGATGGAATGTCATCCGGAACGAGTAGAACTGCTCCGATTGCCGGCCGGGAGGTGAACGAATGTTTTTACAGAGCCTGTATGAGTTTGCCGTATCGCGAAAACTCCTTGCCGACGAAGCCTTTCAGGAAAAGGCGATTCGATGGGTCATTCCCATCGACGACGACGGCAACCTCATCGGCAACGGCCCGATAGAGACCCAAGGGGAAAAAAACAAGGGAAAGGCCTTTCTCGCACCTCGAACGTCCAGACCAAAAAATGCCGGTGGCGTCGCCGAGTTTCTTGCCGACGCTCTGACATCCGTTTTTGGCCTTGATCCTGAACCGGAAAAGGCAACCGGGAAAAAACGCGAGGATCGGGATGAGAATAACAAGCGAAAACGGGAAAACTTCTGGCGACAGGTCGATGAAGCTGTCGAAGCGACGAACCATCCTGATCTGATCGCTCTGAAACGATTCGGTGAGCGATTCGCCGATGGCGTTCCCTTTCTGAGATATGGAAAGCAGACACCCGAGAAATCTTCGGAAAAGGCGATCTGGTGGCTGAAAACCTCGACGGGTGATGAAGTGAAACTCGGCCCCGACCAGTTCACGTTTCAGGTCGGTGGTCGGCTCCTGATTGAGAACGAAGACGTCATCAAGCCCTACTGGCGCGAAGCGTTCGCCCGGGAAAAGCAGGAAACCGATTCCGCTTCAGCACCCGGTATATGTCTCGTGTCGGGCCAAATGAACGTTCCGATTGCTCTGACGCACCTCCCAAAAATCCAAGGGGTACCGAACACGCAGTCGTTCGGGGCCGCCGTCGTTTCGTTCGATAAACCCGCCTTCACTTCATTCGGCCTCGATCAGAGCCGAAATGCGCCGGTATCCACCGTGGCCGCAGCGGGTTACTGCAATGCGCTTCGCTATCTTTTGTCGAGAGATGATCATTCCATCAAGATCGGCGATTCGGTCGTGTGTTTCTGGGCGAAAGCGGAAGAGGCCGTGACGGGCTTCATCGCCAGGATTCTCTCGAAGCCTGATCCGGTGAGCGTTCGAGAGTTTCTGAAAAGTCCCTGGGCAGGCGTGGATCGGGACCTCGCGAAACGGGATCGGTTCTACAGCGTCACCCTTTCCGGAAACGCCGGTCGAATCGTGGTGCGGCACTGGCTGCAGACGACGGTGGAATGCGCCTGCGAAAACCTCCGGAACTGGTTTTCCGACCTCGATATCGTCACGATCGCCGAAGCCGGGGGGGGTCGTGAAAAAAGCAGACGGAAGACGGCCGAAAAGACCGACAAGGACAAGATGCCGCCGTTGGCGTTGTTCAGACTTGCCTGTGCGACGGTTCGGGATGCCAAGGAGATGAAGGTCGATGTGCCCGCCCAGCTCTACCGGGCCGCGCTGGAAGGAACGGCGCCGTCTCTGACGCTGCTGAAGCCTGTGCTTTCACGACTCGAGGCCGATCTGATCAAATTCGGGCCGAAGACTTTGTTGAATAGTTCAAGATTTTCTTTGATTCGTTTGCTCTTGAATCGCAACAGAAAGGAAGGTGAACCCATGATCGAGAGAAAAGTGTTCGAAACCGACGATCCGGCCTACAACTGCGGCCGGCTGCTCGCCGTGTTCGATGATCTGCAGATGGCTGCCCACGACTGGAAACTCGAGGGCGCCGGCGTCGTCGAACGATACTACGGAACGGCTTCATCCGCCCCGAACAGCGCTTTCGGCATTCTCTGGAGGCTGCACCAGCACCATCTGAAAAAGATTTCCCGAAACGGAAAACAGGCCGCCGCCGAAGCGATCAAACGCCAGATTGCCGATATCGTTTGTCGTATACAACCGCGCGGTCCAAACCAGGCGCCCTCATTCCCGCGAGTGTTCAACATGCAGGAGCAGGGTCGGTTTGCCCTGGGCTTCTACCAGCAGAAAGCCGAAATGGATGCGCAGCGGCGTGAAGCCCGGGCGCGGAAAACTGGAGAGAAGGACACTGCCGCCGGGACCGGCGGCGAGACGAATTGAGCGAAGGAGAGAACCATGAGCGAGTATCTGACCAACCGTCACGACTTTTTACTGCTGTTCGAAGTCACGAACGGGAATCCGAACGGTGACCCGGACGCCGGCAACATGCCCAGAATCGACCCCAACACCAATCGGGGCATCATCTCGGATGTATGCCTGAAGCGAAAAGTCCGGAACTTCGTCGAGATGTTCCCGCCCGAGCGTTCCGGGGATGCAGCGAACGGCTACGGCATCCTCGTGCGCCAGGGCGCCGTGATCAACGAAGAAATCGGCAAAGGCATCAAGGCGTCGGAAGCCGGGAGCAACGGCAATAAAGCCGAAGCAGCCATGAAATGGCTCTGCCGAGAATTTTTCGACATCCGCACGTTCGGCGCCGTTCTTTCGACTGGGGAAGAAATCATGAAGGGCTCGGCGTATGGCCAGGTCCGCGGGCCTGTGCAGTTCACCTTCGCGCAGTCCTACCACCCGATCACGCCCCTGGAGATAACGGTGACTCGTTGCGCCGTCACGAAAGAGGAAGACCGGGCGAAGGAACGAACGATGGGCAACAAGCATATCGTGCCATATGCATTGTATTGCGCCAAAGGCTATATTTCACCCGCGTTCGCCGAGAAGTATGGGTTTACGCAGGCGGATGCCGACCTCCTGTTCCAGGCCCTGCTGCAGATGTTCGAGCACGACCGGTCGGCCGCCCGCGGAGAGATGATCGTGCGGGGCCTGTTCGATTTTGAGCACGTCGGCACGCAGCATCCGAACAATGCCGCGCAGAACATGCGCGAGGCACGGCTGGGCTGTGCGCATGCCCACAAGCTGTTCGAGGGCGTGAAGGTGTCGTTGAAGGAAGGCAGGAGTTTCCCTGAGTCCTTCGCGGATTACGCTATCGAGAACACCTGGTCTGGTCAGAATCTGCCGAAGGGTGTTAGACTTCACCTGAGACATACCGGAGAGACCGTGACGGCCGCGATTTGATCGGGCATGCCGAAGATTCTCGTCGTCGGCAGGTTCGTGTTTCTGCTCTTCGCCTCGGATGTGGCGGAGGCCCGCCGCCACATCCATGTCGAGGTGAAGAAGGGGCGTCGCCGCCATGTCGCGAAGTTCTGGCTCGAGCCCGCGCTCGAGCTTGTCGAGGCCGGCGACCTGAATGACCGGGAGGTACGCGAGGTCGTCTCGTTGATCCGGCTGCACGAGGCCCTGCTCTCGTCGCAGTTGGACCGGTTTTATGCGGGCAAGCCCGTGAAAGTGAAACGGCTATGAAAGAAGACGGCTTTCTGCATGTGAAGCCTTGCATCAAGAAGATCGATTTCAAGGCGAGGGGCGCTTTTTCGATCCATCTCGCCGACGGCAGGATCATGACGGTCCCGCTGTCGGCATTCCCCTCGATCCGGAAATTGACGCCCGAGCAGAGAAGTCACTGGTATATTCTTGATGATATGGGATTTTCGTTCGACGAGTGCGATGAGGTGTTCCATCTCGAACAGGTGTTCGGGAACGTCGCCGATTACCGGTACAGCTTCATCGCCCCCAAAAAAGTACGGTGCGTCGCGGAAGATCCGCCGGCGATATCGAAACGGATACCCGGAAAGTGAATGTCTGACGAACTCGAATCGATCCTGATTTCTTCTCTCAACCAATTCCGTTTCTGTCGACGGCGATTTGCCCTGATGATGATCGAGGGAATCTGGGAGGAAAACGAGCACACCATCATCGGCGCATTGCTCCACGAGCAGGCCCACGACCCCGGTTACGAGACCGAGGACGGTGTGAAGATCATTCGGGCATTGCCGCTGTTCTCGAAGAAATTCGGGTTGTCCGGGAAAGCCGACGTGGTCGAATTACGGAACGGGCTTCCATATCCTATCGAATATAAAAAAGGACGCCGGAAAGCCTGGGAGAATGACGACGTCCAGCTCTGCGCCCAGGCGCTGTGTCTCGAGGAGATGTTCACCGTTTCGATATCGGAGGGGGCGATCTATCACGCGTCGAGCAAGAAAAGAAGGATCGTGCCGCTGACTGACGAGCTCCGTTCCCAGACGATGAGCTGTATCGAGGAAGCGAGGGCGCTTCTCGATTCAGGAATCGTCCCTGCAGCGGAACGGATGCCGAAATGCGATGAGTGCTCGCTTCTGGAGCACTGCCTGCCGGAATTGACGACGCGAACCGGCAGCCAGGGTTCGTTTCAGACGCAGATGCGGCGGCTCTGGGAGGAGTGACAGGGAGCGATCGATGGAAGTGAAACAGAATACGCTGTATGTGACGACACAGAACTGCCGTATCGCGCGGGATCACCTGACTCTGAAGATCGAAGTGGAGAAGGTCGTCCGGCTCGCAGTGCCGATTCATCATGTCGAGTCCGTCTGCATTTTCGGGCAGACAGCGGTGACGCCGCAGGCTGCTCAGTTATGCTGGGAACATGGGGTCGCCGTCAATTTCTTTTCCGAGAACGGGTATTTTGTCGGACGCTGGGAAGGCGTGCCGAACACGAGTGTTCTGCTGCGTCGGGCTCAGTTCCGACAGGCGGATGATCCCGGGCGGGCCGTCGGAATTGCGCGTCAGATGATCGCCGGCAAGATTCAGAACTCCCGCCAGAGCATCATGAGAACCGCACGGGAGGCGGACACGGCGGAGATTTCCCAGCCTCTGCAGGCCGCTTCCCAGGAGCTGGCCAAGCTGCTACCTCTGGTCAAGGAGGCCGAAACGGTGGACCAGGTACGCGGTCTGGAGGGGATGGGCGCAAATATATACTTTTCGATATTTACGTCGCATTTTCGACAGCAGGGCGAGGATTTTCGATTCACCACACGGACCAGGCGGCCGCCCCTCGATCGGATCAACTGCCTGCTTTCGTTTCTGTATGCTCTCGTTCGGCACGATTGCATTGCCGGATTGACGGCGGTCGGGCTCGATCCGTTTGTCGGGTTTCTGCATGCAGAGCGACCGAACAGACCGGCTCTGGCTCTCGATCTGATGGAGGAGTTCCGGCCCTGGCTTGCGGATCGGCTTGCGATCACGCTCATCAACCGGAAGCAGATTTCCGCGAATGATTTTGCCGAGCGAGAAGGGGGCGCCGTCGAGATGACCGATGCCGGCCGCAAGGCGGTCGTCAAGTATTATCAGGAACGAAAACAAGATCGGGTAACGCATCCTGTTCTGGAGCAGGAGTATCCGATTGGTCATCTGATGCTGGTTCAGGCGCGGATATTGGCGCGGCATCTTCGGGGGGATATTCCGGCGTATCTTCCCTGCGTCATGAAGTAGGCCATGCGTGTATGTACTTGTTACCTATGATGTTTCGACCGTGACCCCTGCGGGGCGGAAACGCTTGCGCCGGACGGCCCTGGCATGCCAAGATTATGGTGTGCGTGTGCAGAATTCGGTGTTCGAAGTGAAGGTCGAGCCGAGAGACTGGGCGGTTCTCAAAGCCCGACTGACGGATATCATCGACCCAGAGCAGGATTCGATAAGGTTTTACTATCTGGACAGAGATGTCGAAATCGAGTATCTCGGGACAAAAGTCCCAGTGGATTTCGAAGCCCCCCTCATCATCTGACGAACTGCGCGAACCCCCATTGGGGTAATTTTTCCCGGAAGGTTCGCGGGCGTTTGGGAAACCTCTTGAACACGGTGATTCCTCTCCCTTCGAACAAACCCCTCTCCCATATTCTGGTATAATTCATCTGCGGTTCGCGAAATGAGGCCCTGCAGAAAGCTCTGTGCGCCATTCTGCGCGAACCGGAGCCGCCCTTTCCGCATGGGAAGGGCGTGGATTGAAACAAGTATAATAATTGATATACTATCAGGAGATAATGAGCCGCCCTTTCCGCATGGGAAGGGCGTGGATTGAAACGAGTTCTGGACCTCCCCAGCATCGGCATCCGGCCGGCCGCCCTTTCCGCATGGGAAGGGCGTGGATTGAAACTTTCGATGGTTGGCTGATCTGCTGCAAGCCTGCGGCCGCCCTTTCCGCATGGGAAGGGCGTGGATTGAAACGCATCAAGCTGATGAAGGCATCGCAGCAGCCCGTCAGCCGCCCTTTCCGCATGGGAAGGGCGTGGATTGAAACATCGAGCTGACCATCAGGCCGGCGAATGGCCGCGGGCCGCCCTTTCCGCATGGGAAGGGCGTGGATTGAAACTCTGAATAGTTTCTGATTTATCTCTTCGATCTCGAGCCGCCCTTTCCGCATGGGAAGGGCGTGGATTGAAACTTCTTCCGATCGCCGAAGCCGGTGTTGACAGCGAGGGCCGCCCTTTCCGCATGGGAAGGGCGTGGATTGAAACCACCAAGACGTTTGTCACGCCCCCCGCCCGGGGAGCCGCCCTTTCCGCATGGGAAGGGCGTGGATTGAAACCTTGATCCCGGCAGCGATGGCGGCATCTCGTGCGGGCCGCCCTTTCCGCATGGGAAGGGCGTGGATTGAAACGGCATTCCACATCTACGACCTGAACGGGGATCTTGCCGCCCTTTCCGCATGGGAAGGGCGTGGATTGAAACACGCTTGCCAAGGTGGCGTAGCGGCTGCCGAAGTGCCGCCCTTTCCGCATGGGAAGGGCGTGGATTGAAACGCGCTTGATGCTCTTCGTGTTCGCGGCCTGCATGGGCCGCCCTTTCCGCATGGGAAGGGCGTGGATTGAAACTACGCAGTGCTCGACCGCGCCCGCGCGGCTGGACGCCGCCCTTTCCGCATGGGAAGGGCGTGGATTGAAACGCTGCTTCGGCGTTGTCGGGCGAATTGGTTTTGCGCCGCCCTTTCCGCATGGGAAGGGCGTGGATTGAAACAAGGTGGCCTCGTTCGCCGAGGCCATGGCCGAGGTGCCGCCCTTTCCGCATGGGAAGGGCGTGGATTGAAACTTCGACCGTGCCCACGTTGCGCCAGTACCTCGCAGGCCGCCCTTTCCGCATGGGAAGGGCGTGGATTGAAACAAGGCTGCGATCGAGATATATCAGCAGATTATTCGCCGCCCTTTCCGCATGGGAAGGGCGTGGATTGAAACGCGAATCGAATAGCGGGCCGCTGGGACGCAGAGAAGGCCGCCCTTTCCGCATGGGAAGGGCGTGGATTGAAACGTATGTCCTGACCGGGACAAAGACCCAGCAGGTCGCGCCGCCCTTTCCGCATGGGAAGGGCGTGGATTGAAACCCTGTTGATCCCTCTGATCGTATCCCTCCTGCTATGCCGCCCTTTCCGGTTGGGTCGGGTGTGAAGAACTGAAGTGGATCTGGGGTAGTTGTGGGTGTGTGTTGCGGTGGGGGGATGCTGGCATGGGGCGTGGACTCTTTTCTCCTTGCGACGGGGCGGGTGGCACGGTAGCCTGTTGGGCGTATGGAATTCTTCCTGCTGGTGATGGTGGTGTCGATCCTCCCTGCGCTGCTCTATGTGCTGACGGCGGAGGAGGTCGACGATGCGCTGAGTCACAAGATCCCGGCTGAGCAGGATTCCACGGGCCTGACCGACGAGGCCGAAACCGCGACGGCCCTTCCGGAGGCGGCTGACACCCCGCGCGCGTCTCGGACAGAATCCGACCCCGCCCCGGCCACCGCGCCGATCGTCATCGATCAGAGCACCTTCCTCGGAAGCCTGCTGCGAGCGATCATGATCATCTGCGGAAGCATCCTGGCCGCCGCCCTGCTGATGCGCATGATGGGCCTTGAGACCCTCCATGGCTGGATCGTCGGGGACTGCATCTGGGGCTTCATCGGCGCCGCCCTCCTCTCCCGATGGGTGAGAAGCCGGTATGTGATCGACCCGGTGGCCCGCACGATTCTCCACGAGGATCTGACGCCGCTCTACGTCCGACGCCGCAACATCTCCTTCGGCGAAATCCGCGCCGTTGCGGTGCGCGGAGAACTCACCGGCTGGCCGCTCTTGTACCATTACCACAAGCTCGTGTTCCAGACCGTCCTCGTCTTCGACAGCGGCATCGTGCTGCCCGTCCACGATCCCGTGCCGGCCTTCGATGCCCTGTTCCGCACCCTCGAACGCGAACGCGGCCGCGCCCGCCGGCTGGCCGGGATCATCGGCTGCCCTCTCTTCCCGGAGCGCCATCTCGATGCCGCATCCCCGCGCCGGTGGGAGGCCGAAATCCGTTCGCTCCGGTCGACCTCTACCTGCCCCGACGAGCTCGAGAAGGCCCTCGTCGTAACCTATCTGTCGAGCCTGGGCATGACGGCATCGGATGCAGGACTGGTCCGGGCCGATCTCACAACCCGGTTCGAGAAGTTCATCCTGGCCTTCGTCGTCTCCTTCTTTGCCGTCACGACCTGGTATGCCCTCAGCGCCGAATGGAGCTACCTGGCATCGAACCCCCGCATCTTCTACCTCATCCTGCTCGACTGCACCTCGATTCTCGTCAGCGTTTTCGGCCTCTGGCGCTTCCTGGTCGACGAATACTACGAGTTCGACACGGGGACCTCGAAAATACAATATCACTCACGATGGTTGTTCTGGAAAACGCGTCGCGAGCTCGCCGCTTTTTCGGATGTCGTGGAAATCCGCATCAACAGAGTCTGGGCGCTGCTCTCCCGCCGTTTGGAATACGTGGCCGAACTGCGCCTGACCGGCGGCCGCCGCCTGATCCTCTCGGACCGGGCCCCCACGCCCGGCATTCCCGTGTTCCGGGCGCTTGCCCTGGCCCGGCTCATGGGCCGCCATCTCACCGCGGATCCCGAAGCATTCGAGCTCGCCGTCCGGGATGCCCCGGCCCTGCCCGAGCCTCCAAAATGGCCGCAGGCAGTTCGACCCCCATCCCGCGGAAAGCCGCCCGGACTTCCCGGCGGATTATCACCCGACCACCGGTTGCTGCCCGAACAGGGAAAACGCCGGAAACGCCGGAAAAAATGACGATCACCAGGTGTTTTTCGGCGTTTCCCGCTCGATGGCCTCCTCGTGGGGATCGTTGAGCGCCCAGAGGAAGTCGAGGCCTGTGAGCTGCTCGATCCGGTCGACGCTGGTCAGGAACTGGCGGGGTGTCTCGGTTCCGCGCACCTCCTGGGGAAAGAGGAACGGCAGCACCCGGATCTCGGGGCCGTCCTCATCGACGAGGATCTTGTAGAACCCATCCGGAATCTCGACCCGGGACCGGCTCCGGTCGCGATCGCTGGTTTCGCCCAGCAACTCGCGCGTCGCGTCGAACACGGGGCCGGTCAGCACCCAGACCTTGCCGAACCGGGGAGCCCAGGTGTCCGACTCGAGCCGCTCGAGCTTCTGCCAGACGCGTCGGTTCAGATCGGGGGTCATGGGGACGATGTTCGTCAGAAGGAAAGTCTCCCGTTGCGCATCCAGCCCGAACCGGGCCGCAATTCCCGCGTTCGGGGCCATGTGGCCACGATCGAATCCGGTCGAGGTGAACTCGTCATGCTTCACCCGGCTCTGGGTCCGCTCGTCGGTCGCGAACTTCGAAGGCCGCTTCCCGGCCGGACCTCGCGGGGCTCCCTCGAGGACATACCCGACCCACAGCGGATCCTGGCGGGATTCGGAGTAACCGGCAACATAGCCTGTATTGCGCAGGATCACGAGGGTGGGGTCGGGGTGGGCCGGGCGGGGCAGGCCGGCATAGACCAGGCCCCGTTCGGATGCCGTCTGACGCTGTGCCTCGATTTCCGCCGGCCAGCCGGATTTCGGAGGTCTGGGACCGCTCGTGCGGGGCCAGAACCACCAGGCGAGGCCGGCGAGGATCAGGACGAGGAGAAGGAACAGCAGCCAGCCCGAGAGGCGGGGCGAAGGCCGCCGGCCACGCGGGGCGGACTTCACGGGCGCCGGCGGACGGGCGGGCTTGCGGGCTGGAACGGTGGATTTCGACATGCGGTGTTGTGTGGCTCCCGATGCTGTGACGGTTTCCGCACCGGCAGATGCCGGCGTCCCGCACCTTGCGGTTCGCGGAACTCTTCTTATGGTAACATGAGGCGGTACGGCGAACTGTGCTGACTCGTATAGTGAAGAGTATTTCCGGCGCCGCGGCGGTCGGGGCCGGAGGAATCCTGGGGGAGGGCGATGGACGCGGAATTCTGGTGGCGGCTGGATCTGAGCAGCCCGCTCGTCGATGTGCGACGCATGGCGGCGATGCAGATGCTGCTCGACCCACCTCCGCCGTCGGCTTCTGCCGAGCTGCGCGAGATGGCAGCCCGGGAGGCCGATCCCGAGACGCGCGACCTGTTGAACCGCATCGTGGCAGGATGCAGCGGGGCGAATCCCGCGCCCGAACCTGCCGCATCCGCCCCGCCGGCGAACTCCACCGATCCTGCCGCCTGGCCGGGATGGCCTGACACGCCTGCGGGGCGCCTGGAGTGGCTCGGCCGGCTTCCGGCCGGGAAGCGGCGCGAGCTGGCACCCCAGGCTCCCGACCGTCTTCGGAACGAGCGGCATCCCCTGGTCGCTTCGGCCCTGATCCGTTTGTTCGGCCGCACCTGGCCCGAAGACCGGCTGGTCGAGCTCGTCGCATATGCCTCGGGGGGCGAAGGCGCAGCCGGCCTCGCTGCCATCGAAACCCTCCGGCAACGGGCCCCGCATCTGTTGCAGCCCCTGCTGCCCGGCCTCCTCATCTCGGGTAATCCGCGCATCCGGGGAGCAGCGGTCGGCGCGCTTGCCGTGATTGATCTCGACGAAGCCCTCGCGCATCTCGAGGCCCTGTTGCTCGATCCCGACCCGGCACGCCGCCTCGAAGGCCTCCGATGCTGTCTGCACGTGCCGTTCGACAAGGTCATGTCCCTGCTGCTCAAAGCCATGGCGGTCGAAACCGATCCGCGGCGCCTCGCGGCCTACGGCACCCTGTTCGAGATCAATCCCGCGCTCGAGGCTCCCTTCAGACTCTACGAACTCTCGGAACGCGTGCCCGCCGAGCGTGCCGAAATCCTGCGCCGTCTCCTCGCCGCCTCCTGCCGTGTCATCGGCACCGTCCTCCTCGATCCGGTACGGTTCCAGGAATACCGCAACCGGCTTCAGGCCTGGATCGACCGGCGAGCCGCCTCGCGCCTCGCGCAGGACATCGTCGCTCGGGCCATGGACGGGAGAGGCCTCGATCCCGACCTGGCTGCCGCGCTCGAGCGGGCAAAAGCCCGGCAACCCCTCTGGACCGCCCTGAAAGAGCTCTCCACCCTGCCGATGCCCGTCCAGGCGCGCGCCCTGTTCATCCGGGCGTTGGGAGAGGAGGAGCCGGTCGCCCAACCCGCGCCGTCCGGTGCGTCACCCGCCGAGCTGCTCGAACGGCTCGCGCGGTTCGGCCCAGACACCGTCGATGCGGCGCGAGGCGAGATAATTTCTATATTGAATGATGTATCAAAAAGTGAGCCCAGATTCATCGCCGCGGCGCTGCGCGCGGCGAGCCGTGCCGCCGTCGACGGGCTGATTGGCCCGGCCCGGCGCGCGCTGGCGCACACCGATCCTGCCGTTGCCGCCGCCGCGATCGAGTATCTCGACCGGTTCGCTCCCGATGATCTGCGGCCGCTCCTCGGGCGGTATCTTGCCTCGACCGAGCCCCGCATCAAAACCGCGGCGCTGCGTGTGCTCCAGCGCTCGGACCCGCTGCAGGCCGTCTCGGCGCTCGAGGCGATGCTCCAGAGCCGTCAGCCGGCCCAGCAGAAGCTCGGGGTTGCCTGCCTCATCCATGTCGAGTTCGCCCTCGTGCGCGATGCCCTGGCGACGCTGCTCGCCACGAACCCGGCGCCGGATATCCTCGAAGCCGGCCTCTGCCTGTTCCAGACGAATGCCGACCCGGAAGGCGTATATCTCCTGTACACGCTCGAGCGCCGTCTTCCGCCGGAAGCCGCCCGGGCGGTCGAGCGCGTCCGCCGCGAGATGATGCAGGCGCTTGCGGCCGATGGCCGGCTGTCGGCCGATCTGCGCGCCGCCGAAGCCGAACTGGCGGGGCGTGCCGGGCGTGAAGCAACGAAACAGGCCGCCCAGCCCCCCGCCTATGCCTACCGGGTCCTGAAAAAAAGCATCGCACCATCCGAAGAGTCTGCAGCCGCGCCGTTCCAGCTCTCCGAGGAAACCCGCCGGATCCTGAGCGGGTTCCTTCCCGTCGTTCTCGTTCTCGTCGCAGCCGTCATTCTCTGGAATGTTTTCGCCGGACGGGATGGTGGCGGTTCCGAGTCCGCCGGCCCGGTCCCCGTGTCCCTCACCGGGGGGCGCCACCAGATCCGGCAGATCGAAGGCTGGGTGCGGCCTCGAAGCCCGTCGAACGCCGAATTCCTGGTCGAAGCCGAGACGGGCGAGCGGTTCTGGATCCCGGTCGGCGATTACGACCCGGTTCCGGCACCGGAGGCGAAATTCAAGGGGACTCTGGCCCTCGTCGAAAAGCGCGACGATGGGGCCTGGACAGCCCGCAGAGCCGCTGCGGCGGGTTTACGTTGAAGCCTGCCCTGTGCTAGGATGGCGGCGAAAGGCGGTTTCCCGGCACGATGCCTGCAACGACATTCCACACAGAAACCAAGAAGAACTGCGTCATCATCCGTGTCGACGGGTATCTCGACGGTGAATCGGGCCCCGAGCTGCAGCGCATGGTCGAGGAGTTCCTGTGCCGCGGAGTTCGCGGATTCGTGTTCGAGTTTTCCCGCTGCGCCAATATCAACAGCCTTGGCGTCTCCTCGCTGCTCGATGCCGCGCTGCGCGTTGTAGAGGATTTCGGGGGCAACCTTGCCGTCACTGGTCTGAACGAGATCCAGCGCAAAGTTCTGATCTTGTCAGGCATCATTCCCCTGGCGGTTGCCGCCCCGACGCTTGTCGAGGCCTGCCGCGTCACCGGCGGAGATGCCGGGGATGATGGTGGCGCCGCGTAATCTTCGATGAATATCGGCGCGGAATCTGCTGTGATCCGTGTCGGTCGCTGGCTTGCCGTCTGCGTCTTCTTTTTCGCATTCCCGCTGTTCCTCGTGAATCTCGGCATTCGCCACGCCCTCGACCGGAACTGGGATTCCTATACCACCGCCGTGGCTCGCCGCGTGGGAGGGACTCTCGAGCGTCTGCGGGCCCGCGGGGATGAGCAGACGTTTCTCTACGGGGAGCTGAAACGTCTCGGGGAGCGGCTCGATGCCGCGCACGATCTTCGCCGCTCGGCTGCAGGGCTGTGTGGGCGGCTGGAGACCGCAATTCCGGGGCTGTTCGAGGTGTATATCGTCGACGGCCGGCACAGGCTTGTCTGGCCCGACCGGATGCCGATGGGCGTTTCCGGCTACCAGCTTCGGCGGCTCGCAGAGGCGATGAGCCAGATCGGCACGAATCCCGGCGCGAAAATGCTGATCAAGCGCAATGCCGGCATGTTTTCCTACTTCCTCAGCGATGCCCCTCCGCTGCTGGATCTGGTTTCGATGTCGCTCGTGCGGCGGGTGGCCGAGGTGAATCCGGCAGGTTTCCGCACCTGGTTCGGGGCCTGGTTCGGCACCAGGACGGGGGTTGTGGCGGTGATGAATCGCCGGGCGCTCCGGAAATGGCAGTTCCTGAACCTGATGGTCGGCCGTGCCAATCGGCGGCAGAACATGATCCGGTTCGGCATTTCCCGCTATGGCGGGCGGGACACCGGCGGAGAGCACCCGTCCGTCATCCGGCGACGGGAAGCGCTCGCATGGCTCGAGGACTCGTCCGAAGACGCGTTCCGCATCCGCGACGACCGGCTGTTCATGCGCCTCAACCTCGATCCCGTCTGGCGCGTCTGGGCCGATGTCGCCCTCGATGTCTCGCACCGGGGGGATATCGTCCGGAACCGGGTGCTGGCCCTCTCCGTCGCGCTGCTGCTGCTCTTCTCCGGGGCAAGTTTCGGTCTGCTCGTCGCCGGCTGGAATATTCCCATGGCCCTGCGGCTCCGGGTGATGGTGCTGTTCGCGATGGCCACGGGGCTGCCGCTGTCGGGCCTCGCTGTCGCGGGATACGACGATCTGCAGAAAACCCGGGATGTGCTGATCGAGAGCGGCCGTCGGCAGTTGGCCGAAAGCCTGCGCGCGATCGAGGGGGGGCTGCCGCGGTTCGGCAGACTCTACGCCGGCCGCCTGGCGCGGCTCCGCGACTCGTTCTACCGGCCCGGGAGCGCCTACGATTTTCCCGGATTCGCGAAGCGCCTGTTCCGTGTTTCGAAATCGATGAAAGGGAAATCTCCCGTCGTCCTGCTCAAGGACGGACGGGCGTTTCGCGTCGAAGGCCACTCCGAGCGCGAGACGATGCTCGAAGGGATCAGCATCGAACTCATCCGGCGGTATAACCGGAGCCTCGGCCTGGCGGCGAAGGAGCCGGAGAAGTTTCTCCTGGCCTCTCTCGTCCTCGACGACAACACGGCCCGCAAGATCATGACCGGCATCATCCGGGCGCGGGGGCAGATCAGCCATCTCAACTTCGGCACCGAGGACAAGTTCAGCTGCATGGATTTCATCCTCGGCCCCGGCGGCTCGGCGGAAGGCGTGTTTTTCGTGACCTGGGATCCGCGCGACCTGGCTCTGAGCTATCTGCAGCAGGACATCCTCCGCAGACAACGACAGCTCGCCCACAGCCGGCTGTTCGCGATCCACGACTGGGATCCGGCCCGGTGCGTTCCCGTCGAGGCCGCCGGGCTGCCCTGGCTGAAGCGGTTCGTCGAGCGGCTCCGGGCGCGACGGACCGAACTGTTCGACGAGGTGATCGTCGACGGCCGGCGGTGGCTGCTGGCCGGCATGCCGGGCAGGGAGATCCAGGAATACCTGCTGATCCAGGCGGTCCCGGTCGACCGACTGACGGGGCAGGTGGATGGCCTGCGGTCAGATATAATATGGGGGTGTATTCTCTGCCTCCTGCTCTCCCTCGGCGTGGCCGCCGCCCTGGCACAGCAGATCCTGCGCCCCGTCGCCGTGTTGACCTCCGGCGTCGATGCGATGCGCGACGGGCGGTACCGGACTCGCCTCCCCGTTCAGGGGAACGACGAGTTCGGCGCCCTGACGGTCTCGTTCAACCAGGCGCTCGAGCGGCTCGAGGAGTTGTCGACGGCACGGGCGTTCCAGGAGCGCCTCTTCCCGGCAGACACCCTTCGGGTCGGCACCACGGAGATCACGGGGATCTGTCAGACCGCGACCGAACTCGGCGGGGATTACTTTGATTATTTCGAGATCGGGGAGGGGCGGGTCGTGATCCTGATCGGGGATGTGGCCGGGCATGGGGCCGGCTCGGCCCTGCTCATGGCGATGGCAAAGGGATTCGTCTCGGTCGAGAGCCGCCGGAACGGGGATCCCGCGCATGTTCTGGCGGGGCTGAACGAGATGATCTTCTCCTCGATGAGCCGCCGGCTGATGATGTCGATGTGCTACGGCCTTCTCCAGACCGATACCGGCCTGCTCAGAATCGCGAATGCCGGTCATTGCCCGCCCTGGATCGTCCGCAACGGCGCGAGCGAGGCCGTGGAGATCCGCCCCGCCGTCGGCGGATACCCGCTCGGCACCCGGCGGAACATCGTGTATCGGTGCGAGGAGATCCGCCTTTCCCCCGGTGACCGGGTCTGGTTCTTCACGGACGGATTTCCCGAGACCCTTGGGCCGCGTGGGGAACCCCTGGGCTATCCGGGCCTCGCGGCAATGCTGATGAAGGCGGATGGCACCGACACGAGGGCCCGGTGTCGCGAGTTGCATCGGCTCTGCTCGGCCTGGCGTGGGAGGGCGGCCCAGACCGACGACATGACCGCCATTCTCCTGGAGAATCATGCCGCCGGCTGAGACCGGTCACCAGCCGAGAATCAGCTTGGCGCCCCCGATCAGGACGATGGCGACGACGGCAAAGATGAGCTTTTCCCGGAACTGGTTGGGGTCCTGCTGGATGGGTTCGTTGTCTGACATGGGACGGCTCCTTGAACACGACGGGGCGCAATGGGTCATGCAATCGCTGCACGCCCTTCCGCCGCATGCGGGAAACGACCGTGTCCGGAAAAGACAAAGCCGCCGCCCGCTCGATGCGGATGGCGGCCCGACCATCCAGGTTTACCTTCGGATGAACATCCGAACCCTTCGTTCTCAAGCATAAAGAAACTCCGGCCGTTTGGCAAGTGGCCGGCTCGTCCGATACCGGGAGGTTCAGGAGTTCAGGGTTTCGAGCCGTTCGATGACGGCCCGTGTGATCCACGACGGCGTGGACGCCCCGGCCGTGACGCCGACGGTCTTCACGCCTCGGAAAAATGCCGGATCAAGTTCAATAGCTGTTTCTATATGAACGGTGCGCACGCCCCGGGACTCGGCGATCTCGGCGAGCCGGCGGGTGTTCGCGCTGTCCCGGCCCCCGACGACGACCATCGCGTCGACCTCGGCCGCGAGCTGCTCGACTTCCGCCTGGCGGTTCGAGGTGGCCTTGCAGATCGACCGGATGATCCTGCACTCGGGGATCCGCTCGGAAACGGCCTGTGCGATCAGCTCATACTGCTTTTCGTGGAACGTCGTCTGGGCGATCACGATCGCCTTGGGAACGGGCGGGAGGGATGCCACCTCCGCGACGGAGGCGATCACGAGATGGTTTCCCGGAGCGAAGCTTTGCAAACTCAGGATCTCGGGATGACGGGGATCCCCGACGATGACGACGAAATACCCCTCGCTCACCGCTGTTTTTATGCGGTTCTGGCTCGATACGACGTGGGGGCAGGTGGCGTCGACGATCGTCAGACCCCGTGCCCGCATCTCGTCGATTTCAGCGACAGGCATGCCGTGCGCCCGGATGATCATCGTCCCCGCGGAAACCGATCTCCAGTCGTCGACGCTGCGGATTCCCTTGCTTTCGAGCTCGGCGACGGCCTGGGGGTTGTGGATCAGGGGGCCGCACGTGTAGATCGGCACGCCGGCTCCAGCCGTCGCAGCCGTGCGCAGAGCCACGTCGATGGCGCGCTGGACGCCCATGCAGAAGCCCGCGGTTCTGGCGAGTCTGATCTCCACGAGGATCCCCCTTCCTTCCGTTTCGCCCATGATAGCCACCTCCAAACCGCCATGCAAGCGCCCGCGCTTCAGGGAGCCTGGATCAGACGCCGCCGGTAGAAGTCGCGGGCGGCTTCGTGCAGCATGTCGCTCTGGATCCCTTTGAGGGCCTGCTCGAGCGAGATGGCGGCGGCGGCCGGGCTGAGGCTGGTCAGGTAGGGGGTACGATCGAAGAGCAGTTCGAGAATGCGCGTGGCGAGAGGCCTCTGAAGCTCAGACGTGGTGACGAGAAGCGCGCGCAGCCCGATCGTCTCCACATCGACCGCCTGGCCGGGGTAGGTGTGTGCGGGGATGGTTTCGGTCTGCCAGAACGGGTGCCGGGCGATCAGGCGGCGCCGGACGGGCTCCGGGAAGGGCAGCAGACGGATCGGAATACGCCTGGCGAGCAGGGCGACGCCGTCAACGGGAACCCCGCCGCTGTAAAAGACGGCATCGACGTACCCCCCCTCGAGCGCCGCCGTCGCTTTCGTGAAGCCGAGATAGCTGGGGGTGAACTCTCCGGCGTGGAGGCCCAGGCCCGCCATGATCATCCGGGCATTCTCGGCCGTCCCGCTTCCCTCTTCGCCGAGCACGACGTTTTTTCCCCGCAGGTCCGTGAGGGCGGTGATGCCCGAATCCTGCCGCACCGCGATATGGAGCACCTCGGAATACAGCGAGGCGAGGACCCGGAGTTCGGGAAACGGCCTGCCCTCGAAGCGCTCCCGCCCGTGGAAGGCATGCAGGGCGACGTCGCTCTGGACGAGCGCCAGGGCGATCTCGTGCCGGCGGAGATACTCGATGTTGGCCACCGAGCCGGCCGTCGGTTCCGGAATGGCCACGATCCCGTCGAGGTGGGCGTTGAACAGGCGGGCCATGGCCGTTCCCAGCGGGTAATACACGCCGTTGATGCTCGCGGTGCCGATCGAGAGGAACCGCTTCACCAGCCGCGTCTCAATCTGCCCCGCCGCGGATGCCGTGACCGTCGCCGGTTCACCGGAAACGGCGGGGGAACGCGTCGCGATCGTAAGAAGACAGATGTAAATGATTATATAATAATTATGATATTTCATCGGTGTAGATGCTCGTGCAGTTTCTGCCGCGTTCCTTGCAGCGATACAGCGCCTTGTCGGCTTTCCGGATCAGCGTGACCTTGTCGGCCGCCATGAGAGGGTATTCGGAAATGCCGATGCTGATGCTCACGTGGAGCTGCTCCTCGCCCCACAGGAACGGATGGGAGTTCACGCGCACCCGCAGACGCTCGGCGAAGATGAGCGCCTGTTCCGCCGTCGTGTGGGGCAGAATGACCGCGAACTCCTCGCCGCCGTACCGGCACGGGATATCCGAGCCACGGACGGCATCCCGGATGATCTTGGCCGTTTCCCGGAGCACGTTGTCGCCCTGCTGGTGGCCGTAGGTGTCGTTGAACCGCTTGAAATGGTCGATGTCGAACATGAGCAGCGCGAGAGGCTCGTCATACCTTTTCGCGCGCTTGATCTCGTCGTCCAGCTTGATCTGGAAATACCGGTGGATGAACAACTGGGTCAGGCCGTCCGTGATCGCGAGCTCGTGAAGCCGGGCGTTGTCGCTGGACATCGCGACCTGGCTGGCGATGGTCAGCAGAATGTCCTGGTCGTCGATCTGGAAGTTCAGGTTGTCTGAATAGTCTGAGATATTGATGACGCCGAAGGCCTTCCCCTGGACGATCAGGGGCAGGGCCAGCAGCCGGCCGGGCGTCGCCGCCTCGTGCTCGGGGGGGTATTTCTTGAACCGCGGGTCGGTGGCGCAGTCGTTCGAAACCACCGGCTGTCCGGTGGAGAGGGCCAGGCCGGCGATCCCTTCCCCGACGCGGAGGGAGACCCGCTCCTGAAGGTCGGCGGCGGACGGCTGCTCCTCGCCGAACCGGTGGACGCTCCGGAGGACCAGCCGGTCGTCGTGTTCCGCGACCAGCATGATCGAGCCCCGTTTCGCGAGGAAGACCGTGACGATGTAGACGAGGGCTTCGTCGAGCGCCTTCTGGTAGGTCGGGGCGTTGTTGATGATCTGGGAGATGCGGTACATCGCACTCAGCTCGAACACCTTCTTGCGGATGCGGCTCGTCATGTCGTTGAAACAGGAGGCGAGGAACCCGATCTCGTCCCGCCGGTTCGAGGTGACGTTGACCTTCAGATCGCCGCCCGAGATCCGGGTCGCCTTGTCGGCGATGGCGATGATGGGCGAGGTGATGCGCATGCTGAATGCCGTGCCGGCCGAAAAGGCGATGACCATCACGACGAGAATGACCAGGCTGATGTTCCATTTTATCTGGTGAACGATAGAATATACCTCGCCCGCATCCTGGACGACGATGATGCGGAGGTCGTGATGAAGGATCGGCAGGATCACCGCCACGCGCGGCGGATCCCCGGGAGCCGGGCCGGTGACGTCGTATCCGCCGAACTCGAGGCTCATCAGCCGTTCGACGAGGCCCGCCGAGGTTCCCTGCGGTTCGAGAAGATTCTCCCCCGATCTCGTCACGAGGAAGTAGCGGAACGTGGTTCCCAGCATCATGCCTTCGAGCGTCTTGCGCAGCTTGAGGAACGAGGCGGTCACGACCAGGGTGGGCGAGCCGGCGGTCTCGCGCAGCGGCAGACGGATGGCGAACGAGCCCTGGCCGAACCGGACGGTATCGCTCCCTGTCAGGACCTGCCGCTCGATATCGGTCAGGCCGGTGATTTCCCCGACGGTTTTCGCCGAGTGGGCGAGAATCGCGCCGTCCGTGGCGCACAGGACGATCCGGTCGATGAATTCGTAACTGAAATCCATCTGCCGCAGGGCCTCTACAGCCTCGGGCGAGGTGGGGACGGCCAGGCGGGCATCGTTCCGCAGATGGCGCGCGAGCTCTTCGTAGGTCGTGACATACCGGTCGATTTCGGCCTTCACCTGCTGCACAGCCTGGAGATTGCTTTTGATCAGCAGGTCCCTCGTGATCCCCGTGAGGACGGAGACGGCGTAGAAGCCGAGAATGGCGAGGGGAACGAGCGAGATCAGGAAAATGCCCAGCCAGGTTTTGACCTTGATGCTGTGAAGCGGGGAGATGCGCTGCGGCGGCCGTTCGCCAGACTCGGCGGCCGTCCGGATAGGTTCGCTGGACACCGGTATCCCCTCTCTTTGCGTCGTTCTGTCCGCAGCATGCGGCCTCGCGCCGTTCTCATGCTACCCGACACCTCGCCACTCTGGCAAGCCGCGCGATGTTTGGCCAAAAAAGGTATACTCTGGTCGGAGAGAAAGGGTTTCGGGAGTGAGAGTATGGGTCATCACACGATGAAAGACGCATACGCGCGGATGACGGAGCGCCTCAACCGCCATCCGCAGGGCGCGCCGCCGTCGGATCTTCTCGCGGCCATCCTGCGCATGCTCGTGTCGGAACGCGAGGCCGGCCTGATCGCCGCCCTGCCGATGCGCCCCTTCACCGCCGCCGCCGCCGCCCGCCGTTGGAAGATGGATGCCGCCTCTGCCGAGGGCGTGCTTGCGGAACTGGCTCATCGCGCGCTTCTGGTGGATATTCCGGGGCCGGACGGGCTCGTCTACATCCTGCCCCCCCCGATGGCCGGATTTTTCGAGTTTTCCCTGATGCGGGTGCGGGATGACCTCGACCAGAAGGTGCTCAGCGAACTGTTCTACCAGTATGTCAACGTCGAGGACGAGTTCATCCGGGGGCTGATCGTCGGCGGCACCACGCACATCGGCCGCGTCTTCGTCGACGAGGGCGCGCTTCCCGTCGCGCCGTCCCTGGAAGTTCTCGATTGGGAGCGCTCGTCACGGATGATCGCGGATGCGACGGACGTCGCCGTCGGTATCTGCTACTGCCGTCACAAGATGCAGCACGTCGGAAAAGCCTGTGATGCGCCTCAGGACACCTGCCTGACGTTGAACATGGTCGCCGGCTCGCTCATTCGGCACGGCCACGCCCGTGAAATCACGAAGGATGAGGCGATGCGGGTGATCGAGACCAGCCGTGAGCGGCATCTCGTCCAGTTCGGCGAAAACGTCCGGACGGGGGTGAACTTCATCTGCAACTGTTGCGGCTGCTGCTGCGAGGCGCTGGTCGGATACCGGAAGTTCTCGACGCTCCGCCCGGTCCATCCCGCGCCCTTTCTGCCGGCTTTTGCAGGGGAAGACCGCTGCCGGGCCTGCGGGAAATGCGCGCGTCTCTGCCCCGTCGGCGCCTGGTCGGTCGAAGGGGGCCGCCCCGGGCTGGATGCCTCGTTGTGCCTCGGATGCGGTGTCTGCGTGCGGGGCTGTCCATTCGGGGCCCTGCGCCTGACCCGGCAGGAACGGGGACCGATCACGCCGGTCGATACGGCCGAACGGGTCGTGCGGATGGCGGTCGAACGCGGAAAGCTCCAGAACTTCATTTTCGACAACCGCCTCCACTTCAGTCACCGGGCGATGGGGGCCCTGTTCGGTGCGGTGCTGAGGCTCCCCCCGGTGAAGCGGACCCTGGCCGCCGGGCAACTCGGCTCGGCCTATCTCGACCGCCTCATCGCCCTCGCCCGCCTCCCCGAAACCGATTGATTATATAATATATGTAATTTTACCACAGAGGCACAGAGGAAGGACAACCTGAATTCCCCCTCTGTGTCTCCGTGTCTCTGTGGTGCGTCCTTCCGCTTTCCTGGTGGTCGGGGCGCGTCGTCAGTGTCTGGGGGCGCGGTCGAGGCCGCCGTCTTTGATCCAGACGGCGAGACGTTTCATCCCTTCCTCGATACCGACATGGGGCTCATAGCCGAGATCCCGCCGTGCGGCGGTGAGGTCGAACCAGTGGGCGGTCGACATCTCGCGGGCCATGAACCGGGTCAGTTTCGGTTCGCCCTTCAGCCGGAAAAGCCCGTAGACGAGCTCCAGCAGACCGCCGATCAGCCAGCCTATCGTTGGCGATATAGAACGTGTCAGGGGAGGCACGCCGGCGGCGCCGATCATCATGTTCACGATATCCCAGAGTGGGCGCGGATCGCCATTCGAGATGAAATACGCCTTCCCCGCGACGGGCGAGCCCGGTTCGAGCCGCTCGGCCGCGAGGATATGCGCCTCGGCGGCGTTGTCGACGTACACCGTGTCGACCTTGTTCGTGTTGTCGCCGATCATCACCAGCCGGCCGGCCTTCGCCGACGCGACCATCCGGGGCGCGAGATGGTTGTCCCCGGGGCCCCAGATCAGGTGGGGCCGCAGCGCGACGGTCGCGAGGTCGGGGCCATTCGCGGCGAGCACGTGCCTCTCCGCGATCGCCTTCGTCGCCGGGTAGTGGGTCTCGTAATGGTCGGGATACGGCACCGACTCGGTGGCGTTTTCCATGTCGTTCCCATCAAACACCACGCTCGGCGAACTGGTATAGACCAGACGCCGGATGCCGAGGCTGCGGCAGGCGGCGACGACGTTCTCCGTCCCGGTGACGTTGGCCCGGTGATACTCCTCATACGGGCCCCAGATACCGGGTTTCGATGCGACATGGAAGACGAGGTCGCAGCCCCGGCAGGCTTCGAGCACGGCCGCGGGATCGGCGAGATCGCCGCTGACGCACTCGGCGCCGAGCTGTTCGAGTTCCGGATACGTGCCGCGCGAAAAGCTGCGGACCGGCAGGCCGCGCTCGCGGAGCATCTTCACGAGCGTTTTCCCGAGGAAGCCGCCGCCTCCCGTGACGAGGATCTTTTTGCTGGCTTTCAGTCCCGGATCGGCGATGCGGATGTCGCTCATGTCGTGCTCCTGATGGGTTCAGTGTTTGAGGTGTTCCGCCGCCCACACCGCGAGCTTCTCACGGCCGATCTTGGCATTGTGGCGGATATCCACCGGGAATTCCGGGTGGAAGAGGAAGGTGGTGATCTCCCGTGTGTGCTCGTGAGCGGCTCCGAGAGCCCGAAGTTCCGAGATGAGGGCCGGCTGATCGGCCGTGCCGGCGTTTTTCTCGAGCTCGACGCACAACACCGGCGTCTGGCGGCCGCGCGTGCTGATCCCGACCAGGGCCGTGCGGTACACCTTGGGGTGCTGATTGAATACGGCCTCGCATGGAATCGTGAACAGCGTCCGGTTCGCGGTTTCCACGCGGTGCGATTTCCGGCCGCAGAACCAGAGCCGGCCGCTCGCGTCGATCCGGCCGCAGTCGCCCATCCGGTGCCAGACCGTGCCGTCGGCCGCACGGATCTTCGCCAGGGCCGTCGCCTCGGGCCGCTCGTGATACTCCCGCGTGACGATCGGCCCGCTTACGGCGATCTCGCCCGTCACCCCGGTCGGCAGCACGAGCTCTTCCGACCAGGTCGGGATCGGCTCGTCCGTGATCCGGATGATCCGGACCGCGACCTCGGGAACATGCCGCCCGATGCAGGTGCCGCCGCCCCGGGACGTTTCCGCGGCCGTGTCGCCCAGGATCTCGTGGCTGCCGATGTCGCTGACCGGCAGGGCCTCCGTCGCGCCATACGGGGTGTGGATCTGCGTCGTTTCGGGCAGCATCTTCTGGAACCGCGCCAGGACGTCATTCCGTGCCGGGGCGCCGCAGGAGATGACGGTGCGCAGCGTCGGAAGCTTGATGCCGTGCGCTTCCCCGTAGCGGCTCAGGGTGTTGACGAGGGCGGGGGAGCCGAACATCACGGTCGCGCCGTTGTTCTCGATCGCCTCGATCAGCTTCACGGGATCCGCATCGGCCGGCCGGGTCGCGTCCATATCGGGGATGACGACGGTCGTGCCGAGGCAGGCGTCGAGCAGGGCGAACAGCGGGAAGGTGGCCAGATCGACGTCGTGCTCGTCGAACCGATACAACTCCTGGATGAACTTCACCTGGTGCATCAGGATGTTATGCGTATACACCGCGCCTTTGGAAACGCCCGTGCTGCCGCTGGTGAACATGATCGCCCCCGTCTCGTCGCCCATATGCTCGATGGGGAACGGCGAGCCGTCCGGATCCCGTGTTTCGGCGAGCGTGGAGCCGCCCCAGAACAGCCGCCGTCCGTGCGTGACGCAGATGCGGATCGTGGCCGGCGACCAGCGCAGGAGCACGCGGGCGGCGTGGGCTTTCGTCACGCCGATGAAGGCTTCGGGAGCCGCTTCCCCGAGACATTTGCCCAGGTTCTGGATGCCGATGCCCGGGTCGATCAACACGATGACGGCCCCGAGCTTGAACAGGGCGAACGTCGCCGCGAAGAACTCCAGGCTCGGCGTCAGCATCAGCGCGGTGCGCATGCCACGCCGGATGCCGAGCTTCTGGAACCCCCGCGCGTGCCGGTTGCTTTCTTCCTCGAGCTGCCGGAACGTCAGGTGGGTGTACGAAACCCGGCCTGAGGCGTCACGGCCCTGCGGAAACACGACGGCCCGCTTGCTCGGGAGCCTTCCGGCCCAGTCCCGGATGAAGGTGGCCATGTTCACGGGCTGTTGCGGCATGTTCATGTGACGGCCTCTATATAAATGTAGTGATGTATATCAGTGAGTGTAATCGAGAAGCCTGACGGGGTTCTCGAGACCCTGTTCGACGGAGTTCCTGATGGCCTCGAAATGCGGGCAGGAAAAGCCGAGCGGGGTGCCCTTCCGCATGCACGAGGCAAAAGCGACGGCCTCGGCCCCGCGCTCGATCAGCAGGTTCACCCGGGCGAGAACGGACTTGCCGGGGCAGCCGCCGCAGGAGACGAAGCCGATGATCTGGGACGGGCCGAACTCGGCGAAGGCGCCTTTCCCGGCCGCAGCAAAGACGAAATCCGCCGTTCCGGGGCAGTATTCCTCGGTCTGCCGGCAGCGGATGATGCCAACCTTCATCGGTGCAACCTGCTTTCAACCCCGCGGGGGTGCATGATTCCGGGAGGATCAGAGTGGGTGGCGCGCGAAGAACTCGCGCATCAGGCCGATGACTTTCTCGCCGACATCCTCGAGCAGATAATGGCCGGCGTCGGGGAAGGTGTGGACACGGGCCTGGGGCAGGTGCTTCCGCCACGTGTTCAGGAACGCCCGCTTGAAGATGAAGTCGCGCTGGCCCCAGCAGATGAGGGTGGGGGTGTTTCTGAACTGGGCCAGGCCGCTCTCGATCTGTTTGATCGTGCCCCAAGACGGATCGCCCGGCCGCAGCGGGATATCCTGCACGAAATGCGTCGTCGCGACCCGGTTCTTCCACGAGTCGTAGGGGCCGGTGAAGGCACGCTGCAGCTCCTCGCTCAGCGGCGTGTAGGTCGAGGTGCGGGCCGCGATCTCGGCGAACGCGTTGAGGCCGCGGTTGGCCCACTCGCCGAGCCGGCTGTTCCGGAACAGCCACAGGGGCCAGGGGAATTCCATCTCGTCGGGCAGCGGGAACGCGGCCGTGTTCATCAGCACCAGGCGTTTCACGCGCAGGGCATTGCGGTTCGCGAAGCCCATGCCGATCGCGCCGCCCCAGTCGTGCAGCACGAGGGTGATCGGGCGGGTGATGTTCAGGCGGGCGATCAGCGCCTCGAGATCGCGGATGCGCTGCTCCAGCGTATAGCTGTACCGTTTCGCGTCCGGTTTGTCCGAGAGGCCGCAGCCGATGTGGTCGGGGACGATGACCCGGTTCTCGTGACGGAACGCCGGAATCAGCGCCCGGAACAGGAACGACCACGAGGGGTTGCCATGGACCATCACGATCGGATCGCCCTCGCCCTCGTCGAGGTAGTGCTGGCGCAGGCCGTCGTGCTCGAACCAGTGGCTGCCGAAGGGATACAGGTGTCGGATATCTTCTATGTTGAAAGGAATATTATTGCTCATCGTTCGTTCCGTCCGTTACCAGCGCCAGCCCATCATCATGCTGTTCAGGCCGCTTCCGATACCGATGAAGCCGACCTTCATGCCGGGCTGGAGAATGCCGCGCTCCATCGCGATGGCGGCCGTGACCGGCAGCGAGACGGTGCCCATGTTTCCGAGATAGGGAAAGGTCGAGAAATCCTTGTCGAGCGTGATGCCGAGCGCCTGGAGGATCGCATCCCGGTTCGCCGTGGCGACCTGGTGCGAGATCAGCCGGTCGACCTCTCCGGCCGCCCACTGCATCTCGTTGTAGAACGCCTTGCCCACGCGCGCGACGAGCTCTCCGCCATGCTTGAGCAGGCCGATCGCGTTGGTTTCCATCATCTGCGACGCCCGTGGCGGCACGTGCGTGTCGGCGCCCCAGCGGCACATCCGGTGATGCTCGGGGGCGCCCATGTTGAACGCTCCGAGAAGCTGCGGCCGGCCCGGGCCGTACGAACCGTCGCTGAGAACGACCCCGACCGCGCCGGAGCCGCCGGTGAGCGTGGCCAGCGCCTGCTTGAAGAATTCCATCGTCCCCTCGGCCAGCATCCGCTCCATCATGATCGTGGTGATCTCACGTGCTGTCTCACAGGCCACGACGAGCCCGGCCTTGATCTGGCCCAGCTCGATGCGGTTCGCCACGTCGACGATGCCGCTCAGAACGCCCATGCACGCGTTCGAGACGTCGTGAATAGCCGTCGAAGCCTTGACCCCGAGCTGCGCGGCAACCCCACACGCCGTGGCCGGCTCGAAGTTGTCGCGGCAGACGCCGCCGTACACCACGGCGCCGATGTCCTCTTCGGGGACGCCGGACTCGGCGATCGCTTTCAGGGCCGCTTTCGCCGCTCCGTCGAAGTTCAGGTGCCTCGGATCCCACCAGCGTCGCTCGCGAATCCCTGTCAGGGCCTCGAGCTGGCCCGGCTGGAGGAACAGCTTTTTGTACAGCGGCGAGAGCCGCTCCTCGATCCAGGTCGAGGTGATGATGTTGTGCGGCAACTCGTAACCGATCGATTCGAGGAAGACGCGGCTGTATTTCATGAAGTGACCGGATGCCTTTCTGACGGCCTCGCAACTGGAACGTCGCGGACCTCAGAGGCCCGGAACC
>JAKQOH010000215.1 GCA_029565415.1 Candidatus Rifleibacteriota bacterium
TCGATGTCTGGGAACTGATCCGGCTTGCCAACCGCCATCCGCGCGTGAAGATCCTGCGGCCCGGCTGCGGGGTCGGCGGCCACTGCATCGCGGTCGATCCGTGGTTCATCGTCGACACGTGCCCCGACGAGGCCCGACTGATCCGCGCCGCCCGCGAGGTCAACGATGCCAAGCCGCACCATGTCGTCGCGCGGGTGCGCGAAGCGGCCGCCCGGTTCCGGAAACCGGTCATCGGCCTGCTGGGCCTTTCCTACAAGCAGGATATCGACGATCTGCGCGAATCGCCGGCCGTCGAAATCGCCCGGGAGATAAAAAAAGCGAATGATATAGAACTGCTCGTCTGCGAGCCGTTCGTCACGGCGCACCCCGAGTTCGCTCTGACGCCGCTCGACGAGACGATGCGCCGGGCCGACATCCTCGTCCTGCTCGTGCCCCATACCCTGTTCCGCAACATCGACCGTGAGCTGCTCAAGCCCAAGGTCGTCATCGACACATGCGGCATCTGGTGAATTCCCCGTTCGCCGGGCCGCGGGAGGCTCCTCACACATGAAGCTGCTGCTCATCGATCCGCCCTTCAAGAGCTTCACCGGTATCTTCGGCTTCTACTTCCCCCTCGGGCTGGCCTATCTGGCCGGCGCCGCGAAGAAGGCCGGCTTCGACTGTTCGATCCTCGACATGGATGCCGCCGAGCCCAAAACGGGCACGCTGGATTTCACCCACGAGTACGAGCGCTACCAGCATTACATCAAGGCGGTGAACGATCCGCGTCACCCGACCTGGGAGCTGCTCCGCACGCTCGTGGTCGGTCAGAAACCGGATGTGATCGGCATCTCCGCGATGACGACGAAGTTCGGGACGACGATGCAGACGATCCGGTTCTGCCGCGAGGTGCTGCCGCACGTTCCGATCATCGTCGGCGGGCCGCATGCCTCCACGATGCCGGAACTGACGATGCGCATGCCCGAGGTCGACTACGTGCTGCGCGGCGAGGCCGACGAGAGCCTGCCTGAGCTGCTGTGCGCGATCCGCGACGGTGGCAACCCGGCGACGATCCGCGGCCTGAGTTTCCGGAAAGACGGCCGCGTGGTCCACAACCCCGACCGTGCGTTTGCCCAGAATCTCGACACGCTCGCGCTTCCCGCCCGCGATGCCCTGCTCAACCCCGAGAACTACTCGTCCGAGGATATGGGCGTCATCCTCACCTCCCGCGGCTGCCCGTTCGCGTGCAGCTACTGCTTCCACATGTGGGAGCGGCGGGTGCGGTACCGGTCGATCCCGAGCATCATCGAGGAGATCGTCCAGGTGCACCAGGCCTACGGCACGACGCAGTTTTCGATCAAGGACGACTCGTTCACTGTGAAGAAAAGCCACGTGCGGGCCCTGTGCGAGGCGATCCGGAAGCTGCCGTTCAGAATCAGCTGGTCCTGCACCACCCGCGTCGATCTGATCGAGGACGAGATCCTCGAGATCATGAAGGCGGCCGGCTGCGTCCAGGTGAGCGTCGGCATCGAGACCGGCTCGGCGCGGATTCTGCAGGAGACCGACAAGGGCATCACCCACGCCCAGATCGAGCGTGCGGCACGCATGCTGAACAAGCACCGCATCTTCTGGAGCGGGTATTTCATGATCGGCCTGCCGACCGAGACCGAGGAAGATATACGCCTCACGATGGAATATCTGCGCAAGGTGCGGCCGTATTACGGCGGCCTGGGGGTCTACAACCCGTTCCCGCGCACGAAGCTGTTCGACCAGGGCGTCGAGCTCGGACTGCTCGATCCCGACCCGCCGCTCGAGCATTTCCTCACGACGAACCCCAAGGACCTGTTCTTCCGGGACCCGAAAAAACGGGTCGTCGCCCTCACCCATGAAAAGTTCGAACAGCTTGTCGCCGAGGCGACCCGGGTGTTCCACACCCACAACACGAACCCCTTCAGCATGATCCGGCGCGGCTTCGCGCGGCGCCGGACCTACATGGCCGACCCGTCGCTGCTCTGGCGCGACCTGTCCAAGGCATGGGACATGATCCGTTCCGGCTTCGGACTGCTCGGGTCACACTCCTGACCGAAAGGACCTCCCATGCGACAGATCCTGCAAAGCCTCAAAACCGGCGAACTCGAGGTCGCCGACATTCCCGTGCCGATGGTGAAGGCCGGCCATCTGCTGATCCGCAGCTCCCGGAGCCTGATCTCGGTGGGTACCGAGCGGATGCTCCTCGATTTCGGCCGCGCCGGCTGGATCGACAAGGCCCGGCAGCAGCCCGACAAGGTGCGCCAGGTGTTCCAGAAAATCCGGACGGATGGCCTGCTGGCGACGGCGGAAACGGTGATGCGCAAGCTCGATCAGCCGCTCGCGCTCGGGTATTCGAACGCGGGTCGCGTGATCGCGGTCGGAAAGGGCGTGACGGGGTTCTCTATCGGTGACCGGGTCGTTTCGAACGGGTTCCACGCCGATGTCGTCTGCGTTCCCGAGAACCTGTGCGCCGCGATTCCACAGAATGTGACGGATGACGCGGCCTCGTTCACCGTGCTCGCCTCGATCGCCCTCGAGGGGGTGCGGCTCGCCCAGCCATCGCTCGGGGAGAGCATCGCCGTTCTGGGGCTTGGCCTGATCGGCCTGCTGACGGTGCAGATCCTGCGGGCGAACGGGTGCCGGGTCCTGGGGTTCGATTTCGATCCGGCGAAAGTCGCGCTGGCGAAGGAGTTCGGGGCCGAGGCCTACAACCTGAAGGATGGCGTCGACCCGGTCGCCACGGCCACGACCTTTTCCCGGGGCCATGGGGTGGATGCTGTTCTTATAACGGCTGCTACAAAAAGTGACGACCCGATCCATCAGGCGCCGCAGATGTGCCGCAAACGCGGCCGCGTCGTGCTGGTGGGCGTCGTCGGGCTGAACCTGTCGCGCGACGACTTCTACAAGAAGGAGATCACGTTCCAGGTCTCGTGCTCGTACGGCCCCGGCCGGTATGATCCCGCCTACGAGAAAAAGGGGCTCGATTATCCGATCGGGTACGTGCGCTGGACCGAGCAGCGGAACTTCGAGGCGGTGCTCGACCTGATGGCTTCGGGCGGCATCAAAACCGAAAAGCTGATCACGCGCGTCGTTTCGATGGACGAGGCGAAGAAGGCCTACGAGGCGGTGGCGGCCGGTGAGAACGTGCTGGGCCTCGTGCTCGATTACGGCCAGGAGATCGATCTGGAGCGGCGCACCGTGACCCTGCGGCCGGCGCCGACCGGCCCGGCAACTCCGGCGAAGGGCGTGGCAGGCTTCATCGGGGCGGGCAACTTCGCCTCCTCGACGCTGGTGCCGGCATTCGAGGCATGCGGCGCCGAGCTGAAGACGATCGCCAGCGCAGGCGGCGTTTCGGGGACCCACCTCGGGAAAAAGAGCGGGTTCCGCGTCAGCACCACGGACCACCGCACGATTCTCGAGGATGCCGGGATCGACACCGTCGTCATCACCACCCAGCATGGCACACATGCCCGGTTCGTCTGTGAGGCGCTTGCGGCCGGCAAACACGTGTTCGTCGAAAAGCCATTGTGCCTCACCTGGCAGGAGCTGGCCGAGGTCGAGGCCGCCTATGCGGCGTCGGCCGCGAAATCCCCGCGGCTGCTCATGGTGGGCTTCAACCGCCGGTTCTCGCCCCTGGTGAAGACGGCCAAGCGCCTTCTCGACACGGTCAGGGAGCCCAAGAGCATCGTCATGACCGTGAACGCCGGCGCCATTCCGGCCGACCACTGGACGCAGGACGAGGAGACGGGCGGTGGCCGCATCATCGGGGAAGGCTGCCATTTCATCGACCTGGTGCGCTTCCTCGTGGGATCGCCCATCGCCGATGTGCACACCGCGGCGATGCGCCGGGGCGATGCCTCGAATCCGGCGGATACCGTCGTCGTCACGATGACGTTCGAGGACGGATCGGTCGGCGTCGTCAACTACTTCGCCAACGGCCACAAGGATTACCCGAAGGAGCGCGTCGAGGCGTTCGTGGGCGGAAAGATCCTCGTGCTCGACAACTTCCGTGCGCTTTCCGGCCACGGCTGGCCGGGCTTCCGCGGCGAGTCGCTGTGGGCCCAGGACAAGGGCCACGCCGAAGGGGCGAAGGCCTTCGTCGAGGCCGTGAAACGCGGTGGCGATGCGCCGATCCCGTTCTCCGAAATCATCGAAGTGACGAAGGCCACCCTCCGGGCCGCCGGTATCGAGCCGGCCGAAGCCTGATCCCGGGCCGGGCACCCGGCCTCTGACGCGCGGATGATCGCCATGTTGCGCCGGATCGAACGAGTGTTCTGGACGCTCGTTTATCTCCGGCCTGTCCAGCTCTGGGGGCGGGTTGCGTTTCTGGTGAAACGCCGGTTCGTCCGCGTTCCGGGCATCGGCGGGGTCGCCGTCGAGGCCCGTATCATGCGGGATGCGCTGGAGAAGCCGGAAGGCGGAGCCATCCCGTTCACGTTCCTGTCCGAAACGCGGGAGTATCCGGCTGATGCCGTCGATTGGGAGCCGCTCCGGTCCTCCGGGACCGGCAAGGGGGTCCCGGTCAAGCTGTGGCGCTACCATCTGCAGTATTTCGATTGGCTGCAGCGCGAGCCGTCCGCCATGGATCCGGGGCTGGCGCGGTATCTGATCCTGGACTGGATGGCGCGCTGCGCGGACGATCTCACCGAGCCCTGGGAGCCGTATCCGGTCTCGCGCCGGCTCAGGGCCTGGGTGCGATGGCTGCGCAGGGAGGCCGCCTCCGTTGCCGGCGGGGCGTTCCTGGAGCTTGTGAGGCGGTCGGTTATCACACAGATACGGCGGCTGGAGCTGGACCTCGAGGTGCACCTGCAGGCCAATCATCTGCTCGAGAACCGTCTCGCCCTCGTGATCGCCCTGGCGTGGCTGGTCGAGACGGCCGAGAGCGATGTTGCGCGTTTTACCCGGAGTCTCGCCGGACATGCCGAGGCGCTGACCCGGGAAATCCAGGCCCAGATTCTCCCCGATGGCGGTCATGAGGAGCGGAGCCCGATGTACCATCGGGAAATGATGGAGGGCATCGCCGAGGCCTCCACGGCCGTGCAGCGGCTCGAGGCCGGGCCGGGCCGTGCCGCTGCCGAAGACGCCTGCGCGGGGCTTCTCGGGGTGTGCGGGACGGTGCTTCCGAAGATGCGTGCCTGGCTGGAAACCCTGAGTCATCCCGATGGCCGGATTGCGCAGTTCCATGATGCCGCGCTGGGTGGGGGCGTGGAAAAAAATACCGCAGAATATTCTTCGGACACGGACATCTGGCTTCCCGACTCCGGCTACTTCGTGAGCAGGCGGCGGGACGGTGCCTTTGTCGCCCTTTGTGCCCATGCGCCGTCGCCACCGCACCAGCCCGGGCACGCCCACGGGGATCTGGGCTCCTTCGAGCTGTCCCTGCAGGGCTGTCGCGTGATCGTGGACACCGGGACAGGCTCGTATCAGGATCCGGTTGTCCGGCGGCTGTGCCGGTCGACTGGGGCACACAACGTGCCGATGATCGAGGGCAGCGAGCAAAGCGATATGTGGGGCGATTTCCGGGTGGGCCGGCGGGCCCTCGTCCAGGGCCGGCGGCAGGTGGCGGACGGATTCGAACTCGGGTGGCGGGACATGAACGGAAACGCCTTCCTGCGGCGCGTGGCATGGGAACAGGGCGCTCTCACGATCGTCGACCGGCTGGTCGTCCGGAAGAAACCGGGGCGGTTCGTCTCGCTGCTCCACCTTGCGCCGGGGCTGACGCCTGAGCCGGGCCAGCCGTTCCGGATCTGCCGCGACGGGCGGCCGTTCTGCCGCCTGACGGCGGATGCGCTGGTCACCATCGAGCCGTCGGTGTATTATCCCGATTTCGGAACCGGCCATCCAACCTTCGCTTTGCGTCTCGACGCGGGAGACTTCGATGAAATCAGCTGCACCATCGCCCCGGAACCCTGAGCGCATCCTCGTGATGTCGCAGTTCTACTATCCCGACATCACCGCTGCGGCCTTCCGCATCAAGGAAACCGTGGACCTCCTCGTCGCGAAGGGGTATCGCGTCCATGTGATCGCCGCCCGGCCGCACAAGGCGCAGATCGCGGGGGAACGGATCGATGACGGCCCCGTGCGGGTCTCGCGCGTGCCGATCATCCCCTATGCCGGGAAGGGCAAGTGGAATTACATTGCTCACTATCTATCATTCATGGCTGCCGCCGTCTGGGCTTCCTGGAGTCACCCCTCGCGGTTCGACATCGTCTGGGCCTCGAGTCCGCCGATGTTCACCGGCATCGCCGGCTGGGCCGTGGCGAAGCTGAAGAAAGCGAAACTGGTGCTCGACGTTCGCGACATCTGGCCGGATTCCGCAGCCACGACGGGCCAGATCCGGCCGGACAGCCTGATGTACCGACTGGCGAAGCATGCCGAACGGTGGATGTACCGTGTCGCCGACCGGATCACCTGTGTGGCCGGCCCGATGGCTCGATATATCGAAAGCTATGGAGTTGAGGCTCCCGCGGTCGTCTACAATGCCATTCCCCGGTCGTATCTCGAAGCGGCCGAGGCGGTGTCCCGCGAGGTTAGGCCAGACTCGTCCGCCGACGGGCCTCTGACGGTCGCCTATGTCGGGAACATGGGCTACTGCCAGAGTCTCGACATCGTCGTCGAGGCGGCCGCACGTCTTCACGCGGCGGGGGACCGGCGGGTCCGGTTCCTGCTGGTGGGCGAGGGCGCCGAAAAGGCCAGGATCGCGGCGCGCATCCGGGAGGCCGGGCTGGACAATGTCGAGCTGCGCGGCGCCGTTCCCAAAACCGAGGCGTTGCGTATCTGTGCGTCCGCCACGGCGCTGGTGCTGCTGCTGAAGGATGACGGGACGATGGACAAGACGATCCCGTCCAAGGTGTTCGATTATCTCGCGGCCGGCCGGCCGATTTTGTTCGGCCTGCAGGGCGAGGCCCGGGAGATCCTGGCGGCGACCGGAGGGAACATCCCGTTCGATGCCGGGGACCCGGATTCCCTGGCCGCCGCTCTGAGGAAGCTGTTGGACGAGCTTCCCCGGCTGACGGCAGCCGCCGCGGGGCACCGGGATCTCGTGCGGGAGCGGTTCATGCGCGAAACGATGACCGACCGGCTCGAGGCGGAGTTCCGAAAGCTTTTGCATGACTCTGGTTCGGGGACCTGATAGAATTGATCCGGGCAGGGCGCGGCTCTGCCCGGAAGCCTCATGTGGGAGGAACCTTCGTGGCTGATACGAACAAGGTCATAGAGAGTCTCGAGAGGGTGATTCATCTCGGCGAATCGTTACTGACGAACTTCGACATCGAGCAGCTGCTCGTTCAGGTCGTCAACAATATCAAGGAGCTGCTGAAGGTCGAGGGGGCGACCCTGTATCTCGTCGATCCCGTCGAGAAGCTGATGATCTCCCAGGTCATTCTCAGCGACCGCATGGAACAGATCGTGCTGAAGGTCGACAGCTCGTCCATCGCCGGTTTTGCCGCCCTGAACCGGCGCACGCTGATCATTCCCGATGCGTACGGCGATCTTTCCGCGATCCACCCCGATCTGCGGTTCAACAAGAAGATCGATGAGGCGAACAAGTTTCACACCCGCAATCTCATCACGCACCCCCTCGTCGTGAACGACGAACTGCTTGGCGTCTTCCAGGCGGTCAACAAGATCGACGGCGATTTCAACGACGAGGACGAGCGCATTCTCCGGAATTTCTCCGTATTCGTGGGCATCGGCATCATCAACGCCCGCCTCGTCATGAAGGTGCTCGAGGAGCAGGCGAACGTGCGGGATGTCATCGAGTACATCGACGAGAAGGTCATCATTCTCGACCGTGAAGGAAAGGTCGAGCATCTGAACCGGCCGGCCATCGAGGAGCTTCCCCCGGGTCACAACCTGACGACGGCGAAGGGAAAACGACTCATCGATCTCAATCCGCAGTATTCGGCCCTGATGGGCGAGGTGCGCAAGCTCGTCGAAAGCAATCTCGACAAATCGTTCTCCGGGGGGAAGCAGCCCTACGTGATTCTGACCGTGAAGAACCAGGCGCAGCTGGTCGAGAAGGTGATCCTGATCATCAAGCGGCCCGCGGCCGGACCGGCCGACCCCGTCGGCGAGGCACCTCTGAACCCGTCCTGACCTTTCAGATATAATATCGAACAACATATATACCAAGGAATCCGAGACATGAAAGCAGCGAAGGCCCTGAAATCCGCAACGACCGTGAAGAAATCCGTGCCGGCGGCCGCGAAGGCGAAAAAGCCGGCGAAAAGCCCCGCCAGAAAGGCTGCCCGGAATCCGTATCTTGCCGGCACCCGGATCGACCCGCGTCCCGCCGCCCGTGATCTGAAGGCCGCCGATCTGATCGACAACCTGTTCCTCTCCTACAACGCCGGCCGGCTGCGCGAGGCGTGCCAGTTGTATGCCCGCAAGATGCTGACGAACGACGTCACGATCGGCATGAGCCTCGCCGGGGCCCTGACCCCGGCGGGCCTGGGCCAGTCGGCGATCGTGCCCCTCATCGAGGCCGGGTTCGTCGACTGGATCATCGCGACGGGAGCGAACCTGTATCACGACACGCATTTCGGCATCGGCGAGGAGCTGTATGCCGGTTCGCCGTTCTTCAGCGACATCGACCTGCGCGACAAAGGCGTCGTGCGCATCTACGACGTGGTGTTCGATTATCACGTGCTGCTCAACACCGACGCGTTCTTCCGCGAGATCATGCGGTCCGAGGCGTTCCAGCGGCCGATGGGCACCGCGCATTTCCACCACCTGGTCGGCAGGTTCATCCATGAGCGCGAGAAGGCCCTCGGCCTGAAGGGCGTGAGCATCCTGTCGGCCGCCTACCGTGCCGGCGTGCCGGTGTACACGAGCAGCCCGGGCGACAGCTCGATCGGCATGAACATCGCCGCCCTCGCTCTCGAAGGCGGCAAGCTGGTTCTCGATCCCAACGTCGACGTCAACGAGACGGCGGCGATCGTGCTCGACGCGAAGCGGTCGGTCGGCAAGAGCGCCGTGTTCATCTGCGGCGGCGGCTCCCCGAAGAACTTCATGCTCCAGACCGAGCCCCAGATCCAGGAAGTGCTCGGCATCAAGGAAGAGGGCCACGACTACTTCATCCAGTTCACCGATGCCCGGCCGGATACCGGCGGCCTCTCCGGGGCGACCCCCTCCGAAGCCGTGAGCTGGGGGAAGGTGCGGCCTGACAGCCTGCCCGACACGGTCGTCTGCTATCTCGACTCGACCGTCGCCCTGCCCCTGATCTCGACGTATGCCCTGAGCCGGGTGAAGGCCCGCAAGCAGAAGCGGCTGTATGACAAGCTCCCGAAGCTGATGGAAAAATTGTCTGCCGAATACAAGGCGATCCGGAAAAAGGGGATCCGCTGAGATTCGGTTGTTTCCCGAACCCGCAGGGGGCACGGCTCTGGCCGTGCCCCCTGCGGCTCATCGGGAAAACGCCCGGTCGATCACGGCGTTTTGGCCGGCCTCGTCCATGGGGAGGGTCCCGGGCGTCGCCGCGGGGCGCCACCAGGAAATATACTCGATGTTCTTGTGGGTGCTGACGAGCGGTACGGGGTTCAGGCCGTACAGGAGAAGCCCATGCTCTCGGAATGCTGTGCAGAGATCCGCAACGATCCGGTGATGGACCGCCGGATCGGTGACCAGCCCGCCGGGCCGGATGTCTTCGGTCGCGGCTTCGAACTGGGGCTTGATCAGCAGGAGCAGGCTGCCCGCTTCCGCGAGCCGGCGGACGGCCGGGCCGATGATCGCGCGCAGCGAGATGAACGAGACGTCGGCCACGATCAGGTCGAATGGCCCCGGGAGTTCGCCCTCGGGCAGGGTCCGGAAGTTCGTCCGTTCGACGGGCGTGACGCGGGGATCAGCCCGCAGCCGTGCATCGAGCAGCCCGTATCCGACGTCGAGGGCATGAACATGGGCCGCTCCGCGGTTGAGCAGAACCTGGGTGAAGCCGCCCGTCGAGGCCCCAATGTCGAGGCAACGGGCCCCTTCCAGCCGGATGCCGAACGAGGTGATCGCGGCGTCGAGCTTGACGGCTCCCCGGGAGACGAAGGAGCCGCGCTTCTCTTTCCGCACCAGGAGCGTGTCGGCGGGTATCAGCTCGCCGGGTTTGTCATACACGCGATCGCCGATCCGCACCTCACCGGCCATGATCAGCCTTGCCGCCGTCTGAACGTCGGCCGCGAGGCCGAGTTCGACGACCCGCCGGTCGACCCGTATCCGCCTGCCCATGATCCGCCCTCCCGCCGGAATGTTCCGGAGTTTTCCCGCTTTCCGGGTGACGTATTCCCCCGGATTCGCGTATCATAGGATATCCGAAGTGCGGATATTCCGCATCCCGCTGCTTTCTCGTGAATAAAATCGATAAAAATATATCATCGATAACAAAGAAGTCCGGAACGGACGCGGCAGATGCCGTCGCCCGGCGCGATGCCATGCGTGGGGAAACCGCCACGATCAGAGCCTTCATCGACCAGACCCGCCGGTATGCCGGTGTCCGGACCTGGAGGATCGATCTGCCTGCCAGGCACCTGGAGAGCGACGTGCCGGGGGAAACGGAACCGCTCGATGCCTGGATCCATCCCGCCGATCAGGAAGATTTTTTCCGGAATGCCTCCCGGCTGACCCGCGAGCGGCCCGGCATGGCCCTCGATATCCGTATCCGGAGCGAAGGTCGGGGCTGGCACCCTTGCCGTTTTCGGGGAACGGCAACCCGGTTCACCGTAGAGGGCCGGCCGGCTCTCCTTCTGGGAGTCACCACGGAGAGTCCGAACGCGCGGTGTCAGGAGTATCCTCTGCCGAAAGCCGGGAGCCTGATCCGGGAGCTTCTCCGGGACACGTTCGTCATCATGTACCGGCTGGATTTTCTCGGGAAGATGTTCGCCTACAAGAGCGCGGCGTTCGACACGTTCGGGTTCGATGATGAGATATCGACGTTCGACGACCTGGTTCAGTCGAATGCCGGCATGCTCCATCCCGACGAACGCGCAGGCGCCTGCGCTGTCGTGGCCGGGATGCTGAAAACGCAGGCTGACGTTCCCATCACCCGGCAGTTTCTCTATCGGCGTCGAAACCGGCAGGGCAAATATCGCTGGCTGTATGATTCCCTGACGTGCATCCCGGATGGGCATGGAGCCGTTGCTGCCCTGATCGGGACGGCGATCGACATCACCAACATGAAAAAGCGGGAGTTCGAGCTGCGTGCCGCCGAGGAGAAATACCGGCGGCTCCATCTGCTCAGTCGCGATGTCTTCTGGAGTTCCGGGCTCGACATGAGGTTCAACTACGTCAGCCCGTCGATCGTCGATCTGCTCGGATACACCCCGGAGGAAACGATCGCCCTGGGGCCCGAGATGACCCTGCTGCCGGACTCGTATCGGGTGGTCGGCGAGCTCATCCACAGATTCGGCGAACAGGAGCGAGAGAGACGGGAACGGGAGTCACCCGGCACGAGCCTGGAAGGCGGCCTTCTGCGCCCGGAAGACCCCGTTGAGCCGGACCCGACGTTTTGTTTCGAGTTATGGCAGCGGCACAAAAGCGGCCAAAGCATCCTGACGGAGGTGGTCGCCTCGGTCATCCGCGACGAGGCCGGCAACCTCGTCGGGTTCTGCGGTGCGACGCGGGACATCACGGAGAATCACCGGATGAAAGAGGCGCTGAAAAAATCCCGTGACGAGCTCGAGCAGGCCGTGCTCGAACGGACGAGCGAGCTTGCCACCGCGAACGAGCACCTGCAGCAGGAAATCGAACGTCGGCGGCAGGTCGAAGCCGCCCTGTTCGAGATGAGTGAGGCCGAACAGCGTTCGATCGGCCATGACCTTCACGATGGTCTGTGTCAGCAGCTCGCCGGGATCATGTGTCTTTGTCAGGCGGCCCGCGACCGGCTTCTGGAGATCGGCAGCATCGACGCCATCCAGATGGGCCGCATCCAGGATCTGCTTGCAGCGGCACTCAAATACGCGCGGTATATGGCGCGCGGGCTGAGTCCGCTGTTCACCGACGATCACAGTCTTCGCGCCTCTCTCGAAACCCTGGCCGTCACCTCGTCTGCCATGTTCCGGGTCTCCTGCCGGTTCCTGCCTGCCCACGGCGGGAGAATCAACGATCCAGGGCAGGCGCTGAACCTGTATCGGATAGCCCGGGAAGCCGTTCTCGGGGCGGTTCTCGACCGGAAGGCCCGGGTGATCGAGATCCGGCTCAGAAGCTCGTCCCGAAAGGTGCTTCTCGCGATCAGGGACAATGGAAAAGAGCCGGCGGGATCACGGATGGCCGACGATGTGCTTGGGATGATTCCCTATCGTGCGGAGTCGATGGAGGGCGTCGTCCGGATGCGGTCTGACGGCGGGCGAGGGACCCTGATCCGCTGTCTGGCCCCTCTTGCCGTCCGGAAGGAGGCTTCCCTTGCCGTCACGGAGTGAATCGGAAACGACCCCGACCCGACGGGCGACGGTGCTCGACGAACTCGAGACAGCCCGGGCAGAACTCGACGAGGCCCGGGAATACGCGGCACTGGTGACGGCCGCAACGGGGTTCGAGCCCGGCCGAAGCTTCCTGATCGAGTTTGTCGAAGCGAATGAAGAGGCCGACCGGTTCCGAGAACTGCTCGACCACACCGCCATCCTGCTGTATCGCTTCGACCTCCGGACGGGGCGATACAGCTACTGCAATCGTCGGGGGCTCGCCTATCTGCCGATCCTCCGCAGGGCTGAAAAGAAAAAAGCCCTTGATATAATGGAAGAAAATATATATCCTGAAGACGTGGATCGTGTGCGCTCCGTGATCCTGGAGGGCATACGGCGCGCAACCTCAGCCCCCTGCCGGGACGAGATCGAATACCGGAGACGATGCGGTGACGGTCAGTATTGCTGGATCTACGAAATGATAACCTTCCTGCCGGGGGAGAGCGGTGGTGCCAGCGCCCTGATCGGGGCGGCCCTGGACATGACGGAGGAACGCGCCGCCCAGGCCTTGTTGCGCGAGAACGAACGCAAACACCGGTTGCTCACCGAGTTGTGTGCCGACCTGATCTGGATCGTCGGGACGGATGAGCGGCTGACCTACGTGAATTCAGCTGTCGAAACGGTATTCGGATATACCCCTGAAGAGTTCGGCCGGCTGACGATCACGGATCTGGCCGTGCCGGGCAGTATCGCGGACGACAGACACGCGTTTTCGCGGTATATCGAGATCGAGACGGCTTCCCCGGGGGCGATCGGGACGCAGAGGCTGGTCAATGAGTATCGCCGGCGGGACGGCTCGCGGTTCTGGGGGGAGCTGATCTTTTCGGCTTACCGCGATGAACACGGTCGCCTTCTGGGCTTGTGCGGTTCGCTGCGTGACATCTCCGAGCGGCGGAAGGTCGAACAGGAGCTGAAACAGGCGCACCGGGAGCTCGAACAGCGTGTCCGGGAGCGCACCACCGAGCTCGAGGCGATCAATGCCCAACTGCATGCCGAAGTCGAGCGGCGGCGCCGGATCGAACGATTCATGCTGCATGTTCCCGAGAAGGAGCGGGCTGCCATCGGCAAGGAGCTCAATGACGGCCTTTGCCAGGAGCTGGTCGGCATCCGGTTTCTCTGCGATGCCGTGCGGGAGAACCTGCTTGGCCAGGATGACATGGTCACCGAAGAAGTGGGCAGCATTCGTGACCTTCTGAACGATGCCGTGAAACAGGCGAAAGCGATGGCCCGAGGGCTTGATCCGATCCTGACCGATCCGCAGGGCCTGGCTTCGTCGCTCGAGACGCTTGTCGAGACGACCTCGACGCTGTTCAGCGTTTCGTGCCGGTTTATGGCCGGTCCGGGAGGTGAGGTCGAGGATCCGGATCTGGCGCTGAATTTTTACCGTATCGCCCAGGAGGCGATCCACAACGCAATCCGGCATGGAAAGGCGCGGAATATCGAGCTTACCCTGGCGGGCGTGGCCGGTGAAGTCCGACTCACTGTCGCCGATGACGGCTGCGGGCTTGCTGCCAATCCGTCCAATCCCGGCGGGCTTGGCATGAAGATCATGGAATACCGGATGCGCGCGATGAGCGGAACGCTCCAGTTCCGGGAACGGGACGGGGGGGGGACGATCGTCGCCTGCGCAGCACCGATGAGGAAGGGGCGCCGGCATCGGGCCAGTCACCGAAGGGAGAAACCAACATGACGGAACGTTCGGCCATACGTGTGTTCGTCATCGACGACCACGGCGTGATGCGGATGGGCTTGCGGCAGTTGCTGACGCGCCGAGGATTCGAAGTGTGCGGGGAAGCCGAGACCGCCGCCGATGCCCTGGTGCGGATCGGGGCCGTGCGCCCCGACGTGGCGCTGGTGGACCTTTCCCTCGGTCGTGACGACGGAATGGCGCTTCTCGAGAAGATTCGCCAGGCGGTGCCTGATGTGGGGCTCATCGTCTACTCGATGCATGATGATCCGCTCTATGTCCGGCGTGCCATCACGGCCGGTGCTCGCGGCTACGTCACGAAAGACGATGCTTCGAGCCATCTGGTCGACGCGATCCGGGCCGTCCATGCCGGCCAGCAGTTCTACAGCGAATCCGTCGCCGGCCGGCTCGTCCAGTCGATTGCGACGGATGCCGTGACCGAGCCGCCGCCTGCGCTTTCGAAGCGGGAGCAGGATATCTATAATCTGCTCGGGGACGGGTTTTCGATCAGCGAGATCGCCGAAATGCTGCACGTGAGCCGCAAAACGGTGGAAACGCATTGCGGCAACCTGAAGCAGAAGCTGCGGGTCAAATCGATGCGCGAGCTTTCACGCACCGCGATCCAGCACCGGACCGCGAACCGGAGGTAGTTGCACGCCCGCATGGATTCCATAGGGTCGGGAATTTCCCTGAGGAAAAATCAGGCTTTTGCCCGATACCGGATTCCCCTGCATGGCCGTATGCTAAGGGGGAAAGCTGATCCGCCATTTTTGCATCGGCTTTCACAAGCCAGTAGCTTCATATCCTTCGACCCCCCTTGCAAAAGGGGGGTAATTTGTTTTTCGCGGATCTCCTCGAGGGGCGTATACTGCCTCAGACGGGGGTAATCTCCCCCGGGAGCGCAGAAGATGGAAACCACATCTCCGGCCGGTCAGAAGCCGCCGGAAGGCGGGGAACGGAGAGGCGGAGCCGCCCTGCGCGGGCTGCTCGGTCCGCTCCTGCTGTGCCTCGCCGTCATCTGCCTGGCCCGCCTCGTGGCCTGGCAGAATGCCCGCATCGCCGAGATGGCCGCCGAGAACCGCTGGATGGAGCGGGCGAGGGGCGAGATCGAGCGGTTCCGGGGCAGCTGGACCTATGCCCTCCAGGTCGAGGCCGGCATGGACCGGCTTCGGCGAAGCGTCGCCGCGGTGCTGAACAATCGGAACCGCGCATCCATCTCGGGCAGCGAGTTTTCCCGGCTGTTCCGGCAGGCGATTCCGGCCTCCCACCGTCCATCGGGCACCCAGGTGTTCGCCTTTCGGCTGAACTCCACGGGGATGCCTGAAACGTTGAGCGGACCGGGCCTCGAGACGGCCATGGGACGCATGGTCGGCGGGCTGCTGGCCGCCGCACTGGATCCCGACGCGGTTCCGGCCTCCCGCCGCGCCTCCCTCGACCGGCAGTCGGCGGGCCTGTTCGGTGAGCTGATCACGCTCGATGTCGTCGCCCGCCTGCGGCGTGGCAAGCTGACCGGCGCACGGTGGCGCGGGGGCGACTCGCTCATGCTCTGGAACGCCGTGGAGACGAAGAGCGAAACGCTCTTCTGGATCGCCCTGTTTCCCCGGAATGCCGTGCTCACCTCCCGCCCCGTCGAAACGGCATTGCGGAAAGCTGCTGCCCGGGGAAGAGGCCGTCTCTGGCCGGCTCTCGCACCACTGATTCCCGAGAACGGTGCCGTCCGGCTGCGGACAGCCTCGGATACCGTGCCGGCGTGGCCCCTGCGGCGGCTTCGTGCGGCTATCGCCGGCTGCCGGTCACGCAACGATCTTGCGCCGGCCGGAACGATCGTCAGGGGGCTTCCCGGTCTCTGGGCTATCCGTGATATCGTCGCCAGTAATCTGCCCTTCGAGCTGTGGCTCGTCGGCCCCATTCCCCCTGAAGCCCGCCGGGACGTGGTTCCCCCCTGGGAACAGGCTCTGCGAGCCGGTCTGTTCGGTCTCATGGCCCTGCTGACGGCGCGCTGCATGATGAATCCCGTCGGCAGCGACATGTCGCTGCGTGTCTGGTTCGCCGGCTTCGTCGCCCTCGTCGGGATTCTGCCCCTCGGCCTCGTCTGGCTGCTCGCCTCCTGGTGGATCACCATGAACGTCGAGCGGCGGGTCGGGGAGAGCGAGCGTCAGGCCGAAGAGCGGTTCATGCGCCTCGATCTCATGAGCGCCCGTGAGGTCGACCGGTTTGCCGGCGCCTGCTCGGCGGCTCTTGTCGACCGGCCGCTGCTCGAGCGGCTGACACGCGTGCCTGAGGGCGAGGCGGGCCAGACGGCGATCGAGGCGGAACACCGGCGCCTCGCGGCGTCCGGACTGCCGGCCGAGTATATGCAGGTATTCCGGCCCGGCCGCGATGCCTTCGTGTCCACCCTTCCCGGGGTGAGCGACCGGCCGAATCGCGGCCTGTTCCAGCTCCAGACCGGTATGGTGTCGATGGCCGTAGTCTATAACGATAAAAATAATAGTGAAAAGTACATAAAAGCCCTTTCCGGCCGTGACCGGATGGCGTTCGAAGGGATCCGTTCGGCCTTCTCGAGCGGCTTTGGTGCACATTACTTCGACGTGCGCCGGCGGGGCCACCTGTTCCGCGGCTCCGACGAACCGCTTTTCATGACCTACGATTTCCTTGCCGACGCGTCGGGCTTCGGCCTGGGCGTGGTCTTTGCAACACGCGCCCGGCGCCACTTCGCGTCCCTGCTGCGAGAGGAAGTCGCCCGCCTGCGCCTCATGATGCCCGGCGCCCGGATCGCCTGGGGCATGTCCTTGCCCGGCGGTTTCGAGCCGATCGGCGAACATGCCGGCACCCTCTCGCCCGGCATGACGCGCGTGCTGCACGATGCGGCGCGCGCCGGGACGATGCAGGTGCTTCGCACGGGCGAACGCCGCTACATCGCCCGGCCCTGCCAGCGGATGCCGGGATTCATCGTCGGCATGGAGTTTTCGACCGCGGGAATCCGCCGCGAAGCTGCCGCCAATCTGCTTCTGGTCGAGGGGGTTCTTGCGGTGATCGTCTCGATCCTCTTCCTGATCGGTCTCGGCATCGGCCGCCATCTGCTGCAGCCGCTCTCGCGGCTCGAGACCGGCCTGCGCCGCGCCGCTGCCGGCGACCTCGACAGTAGGGTCGGCATCGACCGGCCCGACGAGATCGGCGAGGTGACCCGGGCCTTCGACCGCATGATCGACGGTCTCCGCGAGCGCCGCGACCTCGGCCGGTTCGTCTCCGCCACCCTTGAACATCAGCTCCAGGCCGGCGAAGTGACCGGTGCGCCCCAGGTGGTCGACGGGGTTGTGCTGGTGTCGGATCTGCGCAGTTTCACCACGATTTCCGAATCATACCCGGTCGAAGAGGTCGTCGAGATGCTGAACCGCCACCTCGATGCGATGGCCGGGGCCATTCACGCCGCCGGGGGCAAGATCGACCGGTTCATCGGGGACGCGGTCATTGCGGCCTTCTACGGGGAACGGCCGGAGGAAAATGCCGCCCGGGCCCTGGATGCCGCCGTGGCGATGCTGCGCGCCCACCGCCGGCTCCGGGATGAGCGGCGGGCCCGGGGTCTGTTCGAATACGGCATGGGGGCCGGTCTCGACGCGGGGAACCTCCTCGTCGGCTCGTTCGGAACGGCGGAGCGCATGGAGCGCGCCGTGCTCGGCGAGCCGCGCGACGTGGCCGAGCGCCTGGAAGCCGCTTCCAAAAAGGGACGGCATACCGCGATCATGCTCTCAGACGCGATGCTTGCCCTGCTCGGCGGGCCATCCCCCGTGTTCGAACGCATTCCGGCGGCCGAAGCCTGGGAGCTGACCGAGCTTCCCCCGGAGGCCGGCGCATGAAAAGCTCCCGCTGGCTGACGGCGTTCTGGCTGCTCGTGCTCATCCTGCCCCTGCTCGTGTTCGCGATCGAGCGCGGCGAGCGGTTCTCCCAGGCCCATGCCGCGGCCCGGGCCGCCGCGCGGGTGCGGGCACGCGATCTGATGCTCGAAGCCCAGTCCCTGGCCCTGCCCCGGGACAGCATCGCCCACCTCCTGCGCAGCTTTCAACAGCAGGCCGAACGGATCGCGCGAAACACCCGCGACGCGTCAGAGGCCCGCCGCCGCATCCATCGGGCTTACCGGAACGGCCCCGGCCGCTGGCTTCCCGCCCATGCGCTGCTGTGGCGGCCCCGACCGGCGCTCGATCTGGAGCGCGGCCTCCGGATGGAGATGAGCGCCGGCCGCCGATTCCCCGAAAATGCCGCCGATCTGTTCGTCGACTTCCGATGGGCCGGAAAGATCGACGAATCCCGGCTTGAACGCCTGCTCGCCTCGATGATCGACTGCCCCGCCACCCTGGATTACCAGGACGGGAACAAGAACGGCAAGCTGCAGACCTTCGTCTCCCGATCGGGAATCCATGGTCTGTACTGGCGCGTTCCGTTCCAGAGCGGTCTGATTGCCTGGCTCGATCTGACGGGCCTGGATCCCCACCTCGGCATGCGCTACGCCGCGGCGCGATTCCGCGAAGCCGGCTGCGGGCTGATGTTCACCGATGAACGGGGCGTTCCGGTCGTTGCCGGGGGTGATGGAAAGCGCCAGGGAAGGCAGTTGGCAGCCCGGCTGCTTGCCCTGGGAAACGGCAGCTTCCCGGCCGTGGCCCGGGTTGCGGGGCGGCTGGCCATGACCGGTCCGCTTCCCTCCGGAACCCCCGGCCGGGTGATCGTGACCGTGCCCTGGCCCCCGGAACCGAACATCAGGAAAGATTCCGGAACGGCCGTCCCCCTTGCCGCCGCCGCAGTGCTCGGTGCCCTGCTGCTGGGTCTTGCCCACCTCGCCACGCGCCGGGCAACGGTCGGCTGGATGCTGCTTGGGGCCTGCCTCGGCCTGGCGATCGTGCCCGCCGGCGCCGCCTGGGTCCTGGTGCGTCGCGCCGTCACCGAATACGGCCAGGTCGAACTGCGAACCACCGTCAACAAGCTGCACGACGATCTGACGGGCTTCGACAACGGCGGAATGCGCCTGCACGCAAGCATCGTCAGCGGCCTGGTGCGCATCGCCAGAAAGCCGGAAACCTATCGGCTTCTCGAGTCCCGCCCGACCTCCAGGATGCGCTCCGCGCTTCGTCCCATTCTCGGGGCGAGCGCCCTCACCGGCCCCTATCTGCGGGAGGCCTCGCCCGAACTGCTCATCGGCGTCGCCCCGGATGACCAGATCGGATTGATCTCCTACAAGCGCATGGATGAAGAAACGATGCCGGCAGAAGATCGGCCGATTCTCGAAGTCTTCGGCTCTCTCGCCCGCAAAGTCCGCGACGGCATCACCCGCATCGGGAAGAAAACGAAGGAAGCGGCGGTCCCTCAGGACTCGGAAGCAAGCAAAATCCGCGAAAGCATGCGGGCCGATATCCTCTTCGACATCTTCCAGGGCATCATCGGGATCGATGCCATGATCGCCCAGGTGACCTTCCCCGAGGATCTGCTCGAAGTGAAAACCTCGTTCATCCGCGTTTTCCTGATGGAAATGCGCGTGTTCCGGGAAGGGAAATTCCCGACCGAATGGCTCCTCTCCTGGATGTGGGACGACTCGCGCGAGCTTTCGCACGTCGATCGCGTGTTCCGGGAACGATTCGGGAGCCACTCCGGCTCGGACCCCATCAGCGAACGGCCCTTCGCTGCCGACACACCTGATGCTCCCCCCGAAGCGCCGGAGATCTGGATCGTGGGCGGCATGGCCGAGCTGATGTTCCGCGAATGGGTCGCCCCTGCCGTTCCCACCCCGCGCACCCTCATGCGCGCCGTCGAACGGGCCCGGAACACCGGCGTCCTTCAGACCGGCCGCGACCTCTCGGCGCCCGGCCGCCCCGTGTTCGAGGCGTTTCCCGGAAGCAGTCTTTCCCGATTCGTCATCGCCGGACAGGTCGAAACGAACTCGATCGAGCGCCGGGCTGCGCGGTTCCAGCTCGGCGGAAACATCCTTGCCGTGAGCCTCGTCACGATCGCCCTCGCGCTTGCCTGGTATGCGCGCGGTCGTCTGCTGAAGCCTCTGGAACGGTTACGCCTCTCGATGATGGAGGTCGCCGCCGGCAACTTCGATGTGCGAATTCCGCTCGACCGGTCCGACGAGTTCGGAACCCTGGCCGCGGCCTTCAACTCGATGGCCCGCGCCCTGCAGGAAGCGGCGATCCTGGGCCGCTTCGTATCCGGTTCGGTGCGCCGGGCCGTGCGTGACCGCCGAACCGACGAGAGCGGCCGCGGCGAGCGCCGGGAGGTCACCGTCCTGTTCTCCTGCCTCCTGCATTTCGAGCAGTTCTGCCAGGGCAAATCGCCCGACCAGGTGTTCGCTGCGCTCGGCAGCCATCTCGGGGCGCTCAATGCCGAACTGGCCGCATACCCGGGCGGCGCCGAGATTGACAAGGTGATCGGGGACAAGATTCTCGTCGTGTTCGATCACGAGCGGATGGGCGGAGCCAAAGCCACTGCTGAGGCCGTTCTCGCGATCGTCCGGGGCGTGCGCCACCGCCTCGCCCAGGCGGGCCTCGAGGCGGCCATGGGCATCAATACGGGGCTCGTCATCTCCGGCATCCTCGGCGCCACTTCGGTCCGTCTCGATCACACCGTCATCGGCGACCCCGTGAACCTCGCATCCCGCCTCGCCCTGCTTGCCCACATGACCGAGGGGACCCGAACCGTCGTGTCCGGCGCCTTCCTGGCCGCCTGCGCAACACCCCCGGCTGCCGAAAAACTGCCATTCCGCAAAGTGAAAGGCAAAACCCAGGAAGTCGAAGCCTACCTTCTGCGGGATCCGAGTGTGTGAAAAACACACGTGAGTGAAAAAGACTCATACGCTGTTTGGGAAACTCCGCATTCAGGGCTGGTTTTATCTTGGCACGAGAATTGCTTTATACTTAGCAGTTCATTGAAAACAATTTTCGGGCCCCTCAGTTTACTGCTGCACAACTCGTTGCAGAACAATCGCTGCGTAAGTAACCCGACCGTCTGCTGCCGTTCACTCCTGATGTCATCGCATGTCATGCATCGTTCTTGAACCGTCGCGCACCGTCGCACCACCCACCACCCCCTGTCATACCGGGCCCGGAAATCTGTTCCTGTGGGTCGCAGCACTAACTACGATTCAAGTATCCTCTCAAAAGATCCTCTCACTTTCGCCCCGGCTCTTTCAAGCCGGGGTCTTTTTTTTCCCGGATTGGCATATACTGTTCACTCGAATGAGCTTCGCAGAGAAGGTTTTTCCAGTGAGCAAAAATCGCACGCTTTTTCATCGGCTCTTGGGGACCGTCCTCCTGATTACATGCCTGGGCTTCCAGGCGGCCGCCTGGCAACGAGAGGAAATCCCGGGGATGCCCTCGCCCTTTGCGAGAACCCTTGGCCTCGATGCGCGAAACGGCATCTGGGCTTCCTTCATGAGGGAACAAGGCCTCGATACCTGGGGGATTGGCCGCATCCATCCTTCGCCGGCGCTGTTCATCCCCATCCGGGCTCTCGGGGCCACGAGGGTTTTTGCCCTGTTGCCCTCTGGAGACAGGGTTGCCGTGGCGACGGACGACGGAGTTCGGACGGTCAGCAGCGATGGCACGGTGGCCACGCATTCAGTCGGATACCCCCTCACGCATCTGGCGATCGCCACCGGGGGCGCTTTCCTGGCTGCCGGCATTGACGGGAAGGGCGGCATCAATCTTCTCCGTCTTGCGCCGGGCTGCCTGTCGGAGCGCTGGCACCTTGCCATGCCCCGAGGCGGGCGGTTGCGGGAGCTGCTGCGCTTGTTCGCTCGCCCTGACGGAACGGCTGTCCTGGTCACGGCCGGCGAAATCCTCGTCTTTTCGGGAAGCGCCCTGCATATCATGGACCTGAAGAACTCCCCGCTGGCATCCCCCTCCCGAGGCCGATCTTCCGAGCGTCGAGTGCCTCCGGTCTGGATCTACGATGCTGCGATGACACCCGATGGTGCCGTGCATCTGACAGGATTTTCCCGGCAGCTGGTGCGATGGAATGGCGGAACCATGAAGGTGATCGCCCATGGGCACTTCAGGAGTCTCATCCCTGGTTCCCGTGCCGGATATCTGTGGGCAACGGATTTCGATGGCGGGCTCTGGAAAGGGGATGACGCCGGCTTCGGACAGGTCGCTGCTTGCCCCGAAGGACAGATCGAGGCGATATGCCCTGGTGCTTCCGAGGGCATCTGGCTTGAGCATGCTCCCGCCTCTGGCCCTCACCGGCTCGTTCCTGTGCCATCCAGCGCCACGAAAGGCGTCCCGGAGGAACAATGGCACGCCTGGATCCGGGCTGGTGTGGCTCTGGATGTTCGCCCCGGACTGGTGTCGCCGGGCATTCTCTCGTCCATTCCTATGAGCGATGGGGGATTGTGCCTGGCCACGAACGCCGGAATCTGGCGCATCAGGGAAACTCCTGATGCCCTCCCGAAACCTCCGGCCCCGTGAGCCTCGTTCAAGCCGAAAAACACGAAGAGACCGGAATTGCTTCCGGTCTCTTCGTTCGGTGGAGCTGATCGGGTTCGAACCGACGGCCTCCTGAATGCCATTCAGGCGCGCTCCCAAACTGCGCCACAGCCCCAAATCGTAGGGCTATTCTACGACCCCGGAGCGAAAATGTCAAGCATCTTTTTCACTTTCCTTCCAGCCTTTCCGGCGGTGATCGATGAGAGAGACGATTCTCGGCAAATGCTTTATTTGCCGGCAAAATATGCCTGTGTTGTAAGGGCCGGAGATCTGTGCGATGCTGGAGACACACGCAGAAGAGCCATGTGAGAGGATTTATCGGCTGAGGCCGCCCATGGCATGCAAGCTGCAATGCATCGAAACCGAAACACTTCGGAACCTCAGGAGGAACCTCATGTCCCGGATCGATCGAATCATCGTGTTGTCGTTGGGGATGGCTCTGGTCTCGGCCGCTGGCATGGCCGCCGAACCGTTATCGGTCGGAGATGCCGTCAGAAAAGCTTTGGAACACAGCCCTTCTCTCCAGGCAAGCCGTGAAGGGGAGACGGTGGCCCGGGAAAAGATCGGCGAAGCCCGGTCGATGCGCGGCGTTCGCGTCACGGCCGGTATTTCCGACACGCGCCTGAACAGCCCGATGATGGCGTTCGGAGCCAGGCTCGACCAGGGGCGTATTGCGATGAGTGATTTCCAGCCCGACCGGCTGAACGATCCCGACGCCGTCAACAACCTCAAGATCGGTGCACAGGTCGTCCTGCCGGTGTATCTCGGCGGCATGGATGCACACGCGGTGAGCGCGGCCCGTTCCGGAAAAACGGCCGCCGGTCACGACACGGCCCATGCCTCGGAAGAAGTGATCTTCCAGGCGATCGATGCCTATCTGGGAGTCCTTCTGGCGCGGGAAAGCGTGTCCGTTGCCGAAAAAGCCTGTGATGCCTCGCTCGAGAGCCTGCGGAATGCCGAAGCCGCCGTTGCCGCCCAGCGTGCCGTCGCCTCGGATCTCCTCCAGGCCCGGGTGCACCATTCGCAGAACGAGGAAACCCTCCTGCGGATGAAGAATCAGCACGCCCTGGCCCTCGAGGCTCTGGCGACCGTGATGGGAGTCGCTTCCGCCACTGATTTCGATCTGACCATGCCGCTGCTGAACCAGGAGTGCACCTCCTGCGGCGATGCCCCGGCCCATTTGCTGGAAACGGCTCTGCGCCAGCGGCCGGACTATCTCGCCCTCCTCGAGCGCGTGAATGCGCTCGAACGAAGCGCGAAGATGCATGACGGGGCGGTCCGCCCCCACGTGGCGATCGGCGCCGCGGCGGAACAGAACCGGGACGGCTTCGGCGGCGACAGCCATGGCAACAACATGGTGTTCGCCCGCGTCGACTGGAACATCGCCGACGGCGGTGAGGCGAAGCACAAGGCCGCCGGGGCCCGGGCCCAGGCGAACCAGATGCGCCGCATGGCCGAGGCGCTGAAAGACGGCATTCATCTCCAGATCCGCGAAGCCATCACCGGCCTCAACAATGCCCTCGAACGCATCCGCGTCAGCCGGGAGGCGATCGATCACAGCGACGAGTCCCTTCGCATCCTTCGTGACCGGTATGCTGCCGGCCTCGCGATCATGAGTGATGTGCTCGGGGCCGAGACCGGCCTGCTCTCTCACCGCATGAACCACGTCAAGGCGCTCTACGACTATTCGATCAGCCGGGCCCGCCTGAAAATGGCCCTCGGCGAACTGACGCTCGAACGCTGCGTTCTCCTGCATGACCAGGCTTTGACTCCCGTTGCCACCGGCTCGTCCGGCATGTGACAGCTCTGAACCGAGACATTTCGGAGGCCAAAATAAATATGAATAGAAATATATTATCTGGTGTTGTAATTTCGCTCGCCCTTTTCGCTGGTTGTCCGATTTCGGCCCAGGAATTCTGGCAGACGGCCGGAATGACCGAGCGGAGCCTCACCTACGAAGCGGTCGGGAACATCCAGCCGAAGATCGTCACGACCCTCTCGAGCAAGGTCATGGGGAACGTGCTCGAGGTGCTCAAGCGTGAGGGGGACACCGTCTCGGCCGGGGAAGTCGTGGTGAAAATCGATGCGAGGGATGTGGCATCGGATCTGGCCGGCGCCCGGGCGGGACTCTCCGAAGCGGTGGCCATGAAGAGCGAGATCGATCGCGGGCTTCAGGCTGCCGGAGCTCAGAAACAGCAGGCCGAGGCCGGTCTCAAGCTGGCCGAGGCTTCATATCAGCGGATCAGGGAGCTGTTCGAGAAGAAATCCGTGAGTCGGCAGGAGTTCGACCAGGCCGAGGCGGCCTACTCCTCGGCCCGGGCCCAGGTGGCCGGGGCGCAGGCGCAGATCGATGCCCTCGAGGCGAAAAAGGCCACCGTGAGCGCCCGCATGAGTCAGGCCCAGGCCGGAATCAGCAAGGTTGAAACGATCCGGAATCTGGCCGAAGTTGCCTCCCCCTTCGGCGGTCGCGTCACGGCCCGGCGCATCGAGCCCGGCATGCTTGCGGCTCCCGGCGTGCCCCTGCTGACGATCGAGGACTCGTCGCAACTCCGGTTCGAAGCCATGGTGCCGGAGCGGTTCATTGCCTCGATCACCGAGGGCCAGCAGGTCCAGGTCACGATCGACGCCCTCGGCAGCCGCTCGTTCTCCGGCATCGTTGCCGAGCTTCTTCCCGCTGCCGACCCGCTCTCCCACACCTTTCTCGTGAAAATTGCCCTGACGGTCCAGCCCGGGATGAAAAGCGGCATGTACGCCCGCGGCTCCTTCGGCATCGGCTCCGAATCGGTTCTGGTGGTGCCTTCCGAGGCGGTCGAGACGCGAGGCCAGCTTGACGGCGTCTGGGTCGAGCGCGAAGGGAAGCCCGTCTTCCGGCTCATCCGCACGGGGCGCGCGCTTCCCGAGGGCATCGAGATCCTCGCGGGACTCCGGCCCGGCGAAAAGTTTCTGTCGAAGCCCCCCGCCGAAGGGAAGTGATCATCCATGGAATCAGGCATCGCAGGCCGGTTTGCCGGCAAATTCATTAACTCGAAACTGACCCCCCTGTTCATCATCCTCACGATCCTGCTCGGCAGCTTCGCGGTCGTCGTCACGCCGCGTGAAGAGGAGCCCCAGATCGTCGTTCCGATGGTCGACATCTTCGTCGGTCTTCCCGGCGCCACGCCCCAGGAAGTCGAGGAACGGCTGATCCGGCCGCTCGAGAAACTGATCTGGGAGATTCCCGGCGTCGAGTATCTTTACGGCACCTCCAGCCCCGAGCAGGGGATGGTCATCGTCCGGTTCCGGGTTGGCGAGGATCTCGAACGCGCCCTGACCCGCATTGCCGAAAAGATCGAGCACCACAAGGAGAAAGCCCCCCAGGGCACGGTCGGGCCGTTCGTGAAGAACCGCTCGATCGACGACGTGCCGATCATGTCGCTCACCTTCTGGAGCCGCCAGTATGACCATTACCAGCTCCGCCGTGTCGCCGCCCAGGTGTCCGACGAGATCAAAGCCATCGACGACGTCTCGGAGCTCACCGTCATCGGCGGCCGGCCCCGTGCCGTGCGGGTCGAGTTCGACCCCGAGAGGCTTGCCGGGTTCAATCTCTCCCTCTTCGAGCTGACGCAGCAGCTGGCGGCAGGGAACCGGCTGTTCGGTTCCGGCCGGCTCACCCGCAATGATCGTGATCTGCTGATCGAGACGGGCTCGTTCTATCGTTCGGCCGAGGATGTGCGGGCGCTCGTCGTCGGGGTGCGCGGCGGCCGGCCGGTCCATCTGGCCGACGTGGCCGCGGTCACCGACGGACCCGGTGAAGCCGATGACTACGTGTTCATCGATTTCGGCCCCGGCGCCGCCACCCGCGTGAAGAATGTTCCGGCCACCGATCTCGAGGGGGCCGCCGCTCCGGCCGTGACGCTCTCGATCGCCAAGCGCCAGGGGACGAACGCGATCACGATCACCCACGAGATCGAACGGCGTATCGCGGCCTTGCGTGGACAGCTGATTCCCGAGGGCGTTCACGTCCAGGTCACCCGCAACTACGGCGAAACCTCGAGCGAGAAGTCCAACGAGCTGCTGTATCACATGGGCCTGGCGACGATCTCGGTCGCGCTGCTGATCATGCTCTCGCTCGGGTTGCGGGAGTCGGGCGTCGTCGCCACGGCGATTCCGGTCACCCTCGCCCTGACATTGCTTGCGTTTTATGTTGGCGGTTATACATTGAATCGTATAACCCTGTTCGCGCTCATCTTCTCGATCGGCATTCTCGTCGACGACGCGATCGTCGTCGTCGAGAACATGGTGCGGCACTTCGCGATGAAGAAGAACGCGGGCCGGGATCCGGCGGCCGTCGCCGTCGAGTCGGTCGACGAGGTGGGCAATCCGACGATCCTCGCGACCGCGACCGTCATCGCGGCCATCCTGCCCATGGCCTTCGTCCGCGGCCTGATGGGGCCGTACATGCGGCCGATCCCGGTCGGGGCCTCGGCGGCCATGGTGTTTTCGCTCATCGTCGCCTTCATGGTCACCCCCTGGGCGGCCCTCCGGTTCCTGAAATTCGAGAAGGCCGGGGAGCAGGGCGGAGACCCCCACGCCCATGCCGACGACTGGACGACCCGGCTGTATCGCAAGATGATGCATCCGCTCATCGACAATCCCCGCATCCGCCGCTGGTTCCTCGCCGGTATCGTCCTCCTGCTGCTGGCCGCGATGGCGATGGTGCCGCTGCGTCTGGTGAAGGTGAAGATGCTGCCGTTCGACAACAAGAGCGAGTTCCAGGTCATCATCGACATGCCCGAGGGAACCGCCCTCGAACGCACCGCGGAAGCGACCCAGGCCTTGACGGCCTATCTACGCACGGTTCCCGAAGTGATCGATATCGAGTCGTATATCGGGTTGTCCGGTCCCTACAACTTCAACGGCCTCGTTCGCCACTACTTCCTCCGGAGCGGCTCGAATGTCGCCGACCTCCAGGTGAACCTCGTCGGGAAGGAGCATCGCGCTGCCCAGAGCCACCAGATCGCCGTGCGCGTGCGACCCGAACTCCAGAAGATCGCCGCAGCCTACGGCGCGAACGTCAAGGTTGCCGAGGTGCCGCCGGGCCCCCCCGTTCTCCAGACCCTCGTGGCAGAAGTCTACGGCCCCGACCTGGAGAAAACGATGGCTCTCGCCCGCCAGATCGAGGCGCAGTTCCGGCAAACGCCCGGGGTCGTCGATATCGACACCTATATGGAGGACGACCGCGAAAAGGTGCGCTTCGACGTCGATCGCGAGAAGGCCGCGCTCCTGGGCATTTCAGCCGAGCAGATCGCCGGCATGGTCCGCATGGCCGTCGACGGGGCAACCGTGAGCCTGATGCGGCTGCCCCGCGAAAAGGAGGACGTGCCGATCCTCGTCCGTCTGCCGAAAAGCCGACGGACCGGGGTCGATGCCATCCTCGCCCTCCAGGTCGTCTCGCCGGCGACCGGCCGCCAGGTGCCTCTGAGCGAGCTTGTCCGGCCGATCGCCGGCCTCGAAGCGAAAAGCCGGTATCACAAGAACCTCAAGCCTGTCGTCTACGTGCTCGCCGACGTGGCCGGCTCCGAGGAAAGCCCGGTCTACCCGATCCTCAACCTGATGCGGGATGTCGGAAACCTCACCGCCCCCGACGGCGGCCGCGTCACCCAGTGGCACACCCGCGTGCCCACCGACACCTCGACCTACTCCATCAAATGGGATGGCGAGTGGCACATCACCTACGAGGTGTTCCACGACCTCGGCCTGGCCTTCGCGGTCGTGATGCTGCTGATCTACATCCTCGTCGTGGCGTGGTTCCAGAACTTCGTGACGCCGCTGACGATCATGGCCCCGATTCCCCTGACCCTCGTGGGCATCCTGCCCGCGCACTGGGCCATGGGAGCCTTCTTCACCGCAACGTCGATGATCGGCTTCATTGCCGGTGCAGGCATCATCGTCCGCAACTCGATCATCCTCGTCGACTTCATCCAGCTCAAGCGTGCCGAGGGGCTTCCGCTGTCGGAAGCGGTCGTCGAGGCCGGCGCGGTCCGGTTCCGGCCAATGCTGCTCACCGCCGCCGCCGTCGTCGTCGGGGCCGGCGTCATCCTTTTCGATCCGATCTTTCAGGGCCTGGCGATCAGCCTGATGGCCGGGGAAGTGGCCAGTACGCTGCTTGCCCGGATCGCCGTCCCGGTGTTGTATTACATGGAGGCGGAACACGAGGAAAAGAACGCCTGAGATGGGGGAAAAACAAGACCGCGGGGCCGGAGAAATCCGGCCCCGCGGGTGCTTTACGGAGGATTCAGTTCGAGCCGGGCTGATGCTCGAGCAGGGTTGAAAGCGGGTCGTCGGTGACGGCGACCGGAGAGGCGACCTCGGCGGGCTGCGATGCCTGGCCGATCGCGGCGGGCCCGGTGGCGGGACGCACGACGGGATGAGCGGTGTCGGCCGGCCGGTCGATCGTGACGCCGGGCGATGCCGGAAGCGGAGGGGTGGCGGTCGCACAAACGGCGCTCGCGTCGGGCTCGGGGAGGGGTTCGGTGAGGAGCCGGTCGCCGGCGCGGATGCGGGTGCCGGCTGTCACGACGGTCGGAGCGGCCGAGGCGACGGTGTCGAACGTCATCTGGCCGGCGGTCAGATCGATGGTGCAGACGCCGGAGGCCAGGCACAGCCGGAATGTGGCAGCCTGGATGCGGGTCGTGGCGGGGCCGGCCGAAAGCAGCCGGGATTGGCCCGAGGTGCCTGCTGCAAGCGCGCCGCGGATCGAGCCCGCCTCGACCCGGATGGCGGTGCCCTCGATGCTGATCTGCGAGCCGGGGAGCAGTTCGATCCATTCGCCGGGGTTTCCGGAAAGAGTCAGATGTCCGTCGGGGCCGGTCGTGAACCGGACCGGGCTCTGGTAGAGACCTTCCACCGGCTGGACCGAGGCGCGCCAGTCGCCTTCGGCGGCGGCGACCTTCAGGGGCAGCGCCTCACCCTGATGGGCCGAGCTGACGCTCAGCGGTACCGATGTGGCGGGAGTCGTTGGCGGGGCGGCGATGCGATGGGGGGCGAGATACAGAACCACGGCCAGGGCGGCTGCGGTGAGAACGGACAGCCAGCCGAGCCAGGGGGTGCCGCTGGCCGTTTCCCCGGCTTCGCCGGACGTCGCGGGGGAGGGGATCGGGAGTTTGCGGACGGCGGCCATGATTTTCGGGGTCAGGTCGGGGCCCTGGCGCAGCTCGAGACCGTGCAGCCCGGAATGGCCTTCCCGCGCCTCCTCGAGCATGGCGCGACAGGCTCCGCACTCCGCGAGATGTCGATCGCACGCCGCCCGCTCGGACGGGGGCAGCGTGTCGTCGAGATAGTCGCAGCAGGTGATTTCGTCGAAGTGGTTCATGTTCATGGTTTTTTTCCTGTCGTTCTTATCTTCCCGGGAGTTGGCGGAGAGTTACAGGAACGATCAAGAATTATTCGTGCACCTCACGAAGCGGCAGCTCGGGCTCGATGGCCGAAGACTGACGGAGAGCCTGACCCAGAGAACGTTTGGCGCGAAACAGGCGGATTTTCACCAGATGGAGAGGAATCTCGAGAATATCCGCGATCTGCTGGTAGGAGCGTTCGAAAAAATAGTACAGCCAGACGACGAGCCGGAAATCCTCGGGAAGCTTTGCCAACGCCGCGCCCACCGCTTCCTGCCGCTCTTTCAAAAGCTGATCGTCGAGCGGGTCGCAGAACACCGGGATGTCGCGATCCGGGAGGGGAATGGCCGGCCGGCGCCGGATAGCTTTGTAACAGTGATTGGTGGCGATTTTGAGGATCCAGTTCGTGAAAGAACGGGCCTGGTCGAAGCGGCCGAGCGACTTGTAAACCGCCAGGAATACCTCCTGGACGACGTCTTCGGCTGCCGACGGCTGGCGGGTGTGGTACAGGGCCATCATGTAGATCTTGCTCTGATATCGGCGGACCAGCTCGCCGAAGGCGTCGGTGTGGCCGTTCAGCACCTGCCTCACGAGTTCGGCGTCTTCCGGGGCCAGTCCCGGGGTGCCGGGCACGGGTTTGTCCGTCACGGCTTCCAGCCCGTCATCAGCGTGTTGCTGGCGTGGTTCGTACAGGAGATGAAACGGTTCACCTCGAACACCTCGGTGCCTTTCGGGAAGGTGCCGATCTTGAGGTAGACGCGGAAGCCCATGCGGTTTTCGGGAAGGTCGAGCCGGGTGAACGTGTGGTGGAGGATCATCAGGTCGCGGCAGTAGGTGTGCTCTTCCGGCGTTCCCGTTTTCGGTGCGCGCTTCCGAATCATGCCGCGGCCGGAAGGATCGCGCTCGTAGATGATCGAAGTTTCGGTGAGACCCGAAGGGCTTTCCTCGAGGATCTCGACTTTCGCCGAGGCTTCCTCGGCGCCGGGAGGCATCGAGGAGAGATCGACGGCGCGCTGGATGTCGTCTTCCATCTGGGAGAGCAGGAGAGCCGTCGACTGGACGTTCGTCAGATGGGCAGCGCCTTTGGTCGAGGTTTCCATACCCTTGGTGAACAGCCGGGTGACGGCGTAGATGATGATCGAGGCGAGCAGGACGCTGACGGCGACCTCGACGAGGGTGAAGGCGCGACGTTTCATGGTCAGCGGTTCCTGTACATCATGCCGGTCATCGAGATCCGGCGTTTCACATTCGCGTTGGTCCAGGAGACCTCGGCGACGAGGACTTTGTAGGCGAAGGGCACGGAAGCCGGAACGGAAGGGGTTTTCACCGAGAGCCTCCGCTGGAATCGCGGCTCCATGTGCAGTTTGAACGCCGCGCCGGCGCTCGGCGCGACTTCGAGTTCGTTGGCGTCACGATCGTTGCCCGGCTGGAGAAAAGGGCTGTCGAATGGCTTGAGCAGCGCATAGTCGAGCAGTTCGGTGGCGTAATTGTAGGCCAGGACTTCGTCCCGGGTCTGGACCGTGCCGGCCGAGCCTTTCGAGAAGATGAAAAAGATCGGGGCGAGGCAGGCCGCGACGATGAGAACGGCGATCATGACTTCGGTGATCGTGAAGGCGTGTCTGTTCATTTCAGCTGCAAGGGGGTCGGATCGACGTTGAACGTGAGAAGGGGCTTCTCCGAGTTGTCTTCCTGGGATGAATCCTCGATGTTGGGAAGGGCGGCGAGGGAGGGGGCGTATTCCAGATCTGCGCCCTGGGAGGCACTCGAAAGATCGAAATTCTTCATCGCGACGGCGCCCTTGATCTGGGGGCGGCCCTTGTTGGTCACGGTCACGGTGCCTTTGGCGGCGGTGAGGCCGGCCTGGACCGGGCCGTTGATGTCGAGCTTGATGTCTCCGTCGAGCGTGACGAGCTGAAGGACGTTGAAATCCGAGCCGGTGGTCCCGTTGATTGTGTTGCTGATCACGATGTCGCCCTTCTCGAGGACGATCCCGCCGTTGCTGATCACGTCGATATTTTTATCGATCTTCAGATCGGTTTTCCCTGGCGCGTAGACCCAGCCGTTGAGGTCGAGCTTGTTATCCTTGAGGAGGCCGCGAGCCTCGAGGTTGCCCCACAATTCCTGGGAGTTCGCTGACGGCGGGAGTTCCCAGGTGGTGCGCCGTCCGGGAACCTGGAGCGCCGTGAGGAACGGGGTGATCGTCTTGAGCGATTCCGCGGGAGTCACGATATCGAACGGGGCCGGAATCTTGTGCATCTTCTCGGGGGGCGGCAAGACCTGGGCGTTCATGAGCTCGGTGAGAGGGCTTGCCTGCAGACTGGGAATCGGAAAGGCCTGGTTGTTGTTGGTGACGATGAATGCCAGCGAAAGATTGTAGGGGCTGTATCCCAGGTCGCTTGCAAACCGCTTGTTGAACTCTTTGAGCGAGTTTGAGGAGGTAGGGTCGAAGCAGGCCATCCGGAGATCATTCTTGATGAAGGTGGTGAACGTCGAGATGTTGTCGTTTTCGGGAAGCGGCTGGGGCGAAAGATACTCCTGCCAATAGGAAAGGTCGGGCGGAGCCGCATTGGCGCCGGGGATATGGGTGAGGAACTCGGGGGAAAAGCGCTTCTTCAGATCCTTGATGGCCTTGGCCGTGATGAAAGAACGATACACTTCGCCGAGTACGAGCGTCGGGGATCTCTTGGTGTCGGTGCCGTACAGCCGGAAAACCGAGTTGAAACGGGCGAACGACTTGAGGGGGGACGAACTGATGAAGCTCCACCATTCCCGTGCCCCGGCCGAATTCGTGTCGAAGGTCATTCCCTGGTCCCAGCCGAGGAGGGCGATGTCTCCGCTGTCATCGAGCCATTCGATCGTGTACAGGCCGTCTCCCTTGCCGTTCTTGAAAAGATGGAATCCCTCGGAATACTTGCCCGGAGAAGGCCAGCCCCGCGTGAGATTGAGATAGAGCTTGCCGCCGCCCAGGTAGACGAGGCCGCGCTTGCCTTTGACGAGGCTGTCGAGCGTCAGGCTGCTGAGCGAGATCTGGTCGTCGCCGTTGTTGAGCACCCAGTG
>JAKQOH010000227.1 GCA_029565415.1 Candidatus Rifleibacteriota bacterium
CAGGAGCCCGGTCACGATAAAGGGCAAGGGGCCCATGAGCCTGTATGAACTCGTTGTTCCCTGACATTCCAGGGAAGATACGCGCGATCGTGCATCGCGAAATTTCCGCGGTCTTTCCACCACTTCATTCCTGAATATCCGCTCGGTATTCGACCGCCTGTGCCGATCAGGAGGACAGGGTTCCCCCGGCCAATGTCGCCAAGCTTGTGAATCGGTGAGGATTTTGCGATGCAAAAATCATCTTGCCATCCGACAATCGATTCGTTACCATGTCGATCATGGATGTGACGCTTTTTCTCGGAACGATGCCGCTGGTGACGCTCAGATCGCTGGTCCCGATGGCCATCCCCGGATTCGAAGGTCTGGCGCGAGATGATAGGAATGATGCATTGCAAAATCTCCTTGCGGAGTCGGATTTCGAACCACGCCGCGAGGCGATCGTCGACCAGCTGATTTCCGAGTGCGCTTTCCGGGACGTCGTGCCGGATGTATACGGCCGATTCCGGCCTCTTGTGCTCGATGCCGTCCGGTTCATGCTGATGAATCTCGGAAAAGAGCGATGCATCCGCCTTCTTGTCGAACAGTTCCTGCTGCCCGGCGATGTGCCGGCCGGAAAACGCCTCGCGGAGCTGGCCCGGGAACTCCCCGTGCTGCACAAGCTCGGCCAGATGATCGCCCGGAACGAGCACGTCGACGCGGCGTTCCGGACCTGGCTGCTCGGCCTAGAGTCGTGGACCGGCAGCGCCTCCGCAACGGAATTGCCGGAAATGGCCGCCGCGGAACTCGCCCGTGGACATATCGGCGCCGAGATCGCCTGGGATGGAAAGGTGCTTGCCGAGGCCAGCGTCGGGGCCGTTCTCCCGTTCGAATGGGTCGGGCTTTCCGGCGGGCCGGGCCGGCGTGGCGTCGCAAAACTGGTCAAACCCTCCGCTGCATCCCGCCTCGGCGAGGATCTGCCGGCTCTCGACAGGCTCGCCTCCTGGCTCGCCGCCCGGAAAGACGTCTACGGTGACCTCGGAATCGATTACGTCGGCGTTCTCAAAGATGTGCGCGAGGCGCTTGCGGCGGAGACCGATCCCCGGATGGAACAGCGCAATATTCAGATGGCCGAAGCCCAATATCGCGAACGACACGATATCCGCATTCCGACGCTGTTCCCCTTTTCGACCCCGTCCGTCACGGCGATGGAACGGCTCGACGGGGTGCCCCTTCCCGAGGTGGACGCCGCCCCGACCGCGAAACGATGGCTTGCATGCACCGCCTTCCGCGAGCTGATCATCGGCCCGATGCTCTCAGACCGCGAATTCGCGATCGTTCACGGGGACCCGCATGCCGGAAACCTGCTCGCGGTGCCGGCGAAAGACCGAACCGGCTGGGTGGTCGGTCTCATCGACTGGAGCCAGGCGGGGCAGCTCGACAGAAAACACCGACGGGGTCTGCGCGATCTGATGCTGGGCTTCATGATCTGCGATGCCCGTGTCGTGAAAGGGGCCGTTCATCTGCTTCTCTCGTCGTCTTCCCCGGCCGGGCGGCTCGAGTATC
>JAKQOH010000096.1 GCA_029565415.1 Candidatus Rifleibacteriota bacterium
GAGGAACGGCCTTTCCCTTGCCGACGCAGCCCGGGCCCTTGGCATCACGTCGCGAACCGTCTCGGCCTACGGCACGGGCGAAAGGCCGGTCCCGCTCTACATCACCCTTGCCTGCAAAGGCTGGGAGGCCGAACGCCAGCCAGGACACAAAAAAGCGGCCTGATTACATATCAGCCTGGGCCGTCGTTTACCGGCATCGTATGCAAAGCCGTGTCAGAGGCGAAAATCTCTGCATCAACAGCTTGATGACCACTCATGCCATCCAAACCTCATCGAACGCCGCAGACAAGCGGAACTTTGGGCCGTGCGCCGGCCTTGATTCAACAAGGCCCCTGAACGGCTTTCAATTTCCGCTCGAATCGCTGGTTAGCTGTTTCTTTTTCGAGTTTACCCTTGTAATTACCTGGATGACACCCTGGGTAGTTTGCTTTTCTCCAGATATTGCATCAGCAGACTGTTTCTCGAATTCGGCAGAATTAAAGTCCCCGCCGATCTGGTCAATAATCTCTGCATAAATTGCCTGACACAAGTGAGGGAAGAATGACTCCTCATTTTTCTTTTCCACAAAATTCTCCAGATCGTTATCTTCGCCAAATTGTCGTTGCTCGCCGAGATTCTTCTTTGCATTGTTTACGAGGTTGATTACCTGGCAATATGGATTCTTCTCATCCTGGAAGAACTTCTTCTCGAAACCATTCAGGACGGAAACGATCTTTTCATTCAAAAAAGTATCCCGATACCCAGCCTGAACACGAAGATGGTTCCTGGGCCGGGCTACAATGCTGATTGATGAATCAAAAGCGAATGTATCGTCTTCTTCGCGAAACAATCGGACTTTCAAGACGCCAATTCCATTGTCATTGGCAAAGTCAATTGCGTCCTCATCAAGTTCGGTTTCTCGCTCCTCAAATACATCAAAAACAACCAGCCATTTTTCATTTGCCCAGCTTCCATTGATTGCAGTTTCCGCCAGCGCAGAGAGTAGTTCTCCGCGAATCAACGGGCCGCACTTCAATTCAATTGATGACAGAACCCAGTTGGGGAGGTTGTCAACCGACTGAATTAATCTGCCTATTTCTGGATTCGCAAAAGCTTTTTTAAATTCATTCTCGCGAACCATTATCATATCAGGATTTGCCCACTTTTGATTCGATTGCTTGGGCGGAAGCGACAGAACTTTAGCCTCAAATTTCCTTTCCAATACTATTGAAGCTGGCAGATGCAAGAACGCTTCCCAGTTTTCCCGTTCTTCTTGATTCGTTTGTTCAGAAGGTTTCTTTCCTCTTTTCAGTTTTCCATCCTTGCCTTCCCCCTCAGTTATGGAAACTCTGCTTTCGGCAATCTCGGAAAGTAACTGGTATCCCTTTTTTGGCCCAGGGTGGTGGAGTGTTCTACCTACGGCCCTTTTTAAATAGTTAATGAGATTTGTTTCAACTTGTAAATCCGACAATTCATCGGTGGTAATGCTGACTTCATTGAAAGACCTTGTGACAAGGTCAGCGATTTGGCCCGCTGAAAGATTTGAGGTCATTTTCAAAGCGAGAAGCTTCTCCAACTTTTCTTGAAGTCCCGGAAATTTCGCTTTGCTCATAAAAACTCCTTAACTGTTTTTGACAGCTATGTGCGCATTCCTATAAATCCGCCCATCTGCTCCGAATGAATTCGTCCGACCTTTCGGAGCAAAGCCGCACGCCTCACGACACGAAATTATTTTCTGATCCCTGGAGAGCTTAAGAACGCGATCATGCTCATATTGATGATGTCGGATCGAATATTCGGCTCGATGATTTCGCTCACATCGATTTTCGCATCGGGTCTTGGAAAGAGCTCTACAGCGGCCGCGGCAATCTCGAAAAGGTCGTCGCTCATGCCGGGTTGTGGGCAGGTGAACCAGATGATGGCGTATGCGGCTTCGGAGAGGATTGGTTCACTGCGAATCTTTTCGAGAAGAAGGTTGCGGGTTCCAGACCATCGGAAAATGCGGAATGATGGATAGTTTCGCAATGCCGCGAACAGCTTTCCCGGATCGAGCGTCGAAACGATTTCCTCCCCCCAGCCACCTGGGAGAAGGCCATCGGCGCCCGGCAGGCGACCTCCGGCCGGTTCAGGCATCATGCAGAGATGTGTCTCACACCCGGTTTTAGAAATCGTTTTGAATCGGGGTGGCCCTTCGAGTATGCGCATGATGACGAACGACGCAGATGGAATTCCGAACGCCTTCTTAATCTCGGCGGCCATCTTCCAGTTCCAGGTGATGTCTTCCGAGATGTCCACCGTGAAACAGGCTTTTTCGAGATCGTATCGAACGACACCGCGCGGAATATCCAGGGCCGTGTTCGTTTCGAGCTCGGGGAACCGGGAGATCATCGCCGGCCAGAAATCAGAGAACACGAGTTTCGATGTGAGATACTTCCCGATCGTTTTCCCGCGTCGCAGACTCGAGGAAAAGGGAATGACCTTGTTTTCGTGAATCCAGAACAGCCCCAGGCGAGGCGACCGCTTCCGTCGGGAAAGGCGGTTCAGGCGACGCTCGATTCGCGCCCATGCGCAATCGTCGAACGGCCATTTCTCGATCTTCGGCTGATACCGTTTCAACGCTTCTTCTCGCAGAACACCAGGTGTTTCGGATTCCCAGAGTTCATCGAGAAAGCCGGGAAATCGTTCATTGAACTCGGCAATGGACCTCTCAACATTCAGCAAGCCTTCCGGCAGTCTTTCGGTTTCGGGTCGATCTATCGATCGGATGGCATCGTCAAGAATCACGGCGCAGTCATCATCAAAGGCGTGGCGCATGATCGCCTCGATATATGCGGGGCCCCCGGCTTCCTTCAGCCGCCCGGTTTGGCGCAGGCGGTCGATGACCTTGTCATACAGGAGCCACTCCTTTCGGGCGTGCATTTCCACCATCTGCCCGAACAGCGTCTTGTGCTCGGGAATCATGAATCGTTCCGGCGTGAGTTTCGAAAACACCTTCTCCTTCAGCTCCGACAGATGCCCGCCGTCGGAGAGCAGCACTCCGAGCAGGAGAGCCTCCTCCTCCCGTGGCGGAGTCCGAATCTCCTCCGGGCAAGCGGTATCGAAGAAAAAGATCCCGTCACATTCGATAACATCTGCAGCATCACCGGCATAGACGCCCATGCCGACGTCAAGCTCGACAGAGTCATCATCTAAATACCTTACGATATCTTTGCAGAACTCATCGGCGCGAGGTTGCAATTCCCGTTCCGAAAAGTGCAGGAATACGGATCCGGAAGAAGCCTTTCTATAGTTACAATGACACTTCATCGAATGAAGATCGGCGTATCGCCCCGTCCAGGTGATGACCTTATACGCAGGATATGATTCAAGTTTCTTCAGCAGACGTTCATGGGAGAATCTGAAGATTTCCTCAGACGCGCGTCGCATGGTGAAACCGTTGTTTCTCCCCTTTTTCACGGTGAGCCTCGGCGTTTCGATGGTTCGCAGCCGGGGAATGACGACAGATCGTGCCGGGATATGGAATCGCCGCCTGATCACAGCGATCAGCGCCCTGTTCGAAAGAATTTCGGCCGGTGCGACGATCTCGAATGCCCCGTTCACCAGCTCAAAGGTGACGTAGCCGTCGCACATCCCCTGCCCCTCTTGCCGGCGAAGCTCCGGGAAACGCTGAATCACCCTTCTCTGGTGCTCCGCGAGAGAGTTCATGGCGAGCAGCCAGATGTGATCCTGCTCCGTTTTGTCGAGGCTGACGGTCTGGATGAAGATGTTCCCCCGATACACGACGAAATGCCCGAGCCGGGGCATCGGCGTCAGGGAGAGCAGGAACTTCAGCCGCTTTTCGATACGGTCCCATTGTTTCTCGTCGTGGAGCCAATCATGCCGGTAGAGTTTCATTCAGGCACCCTCCTTTCCATTATCTGCCGTGCGAGGAACTGGCGCGTCGATACGGGCAGATGTGCGAATCATCATGGTTGCCCCCTCTCGGCAGGCGGTTCGTTCCGGGGGTCTGCAACCATAAGCCGTGCAGAAAACTCTTCCTTCCTGAAATGTTTTACAAAACGGCCGCAGCAAAAATCAGACAGGATGATCTTCCGTTTCGCAAAGAAGAATTCCCAGGCTTCATCGGCTATCGCGTCATCGGATTGCGGGTCGCGAAGGTCGTATATATCGCGGCTCTCAAAGTGGACCCAGAGCCCGCTGCCGGCTTTCCAGAAAAGCGCACACCAGTCCTTCCCATAATATGTATCGTTCAATATGTATGTCCAGTGAAAATGTCGGCAATAGCCATGCGTTTCGAGAAGTCGCGTGATTCTGCACGGGTGATCGATATGGCGGAGATGCTCGAGCGGATCAGTTCCGATCATCGTGTTGGAAAAGCGCTCGGGTTCGGATTTCCGAATTGCCAGTTCGAGACTTTCGGGAAAGGGGAAATGCTTCCTGATAAACGCCTCGCGCCTGCGTTTGTATTCGTTCATTCCGCTTCCCTTCCTTCTCATTTTATGCCCAGGGCTTCGAGAGCACGGTCTTTCCAGATGGTCTGGATCCAGTCGTCGGGGTAAAGAAGTTCGGATTTCACCCAGATGACGTTCCACCCGTGCCGGGCAAGACGTTGCTTCATGACAAGCGCGCCCACCTCGTTCGACGTGTGAATCATCACCGGGCAGAAGGGCGCCAGAAGATTCAGGAAGTCGACGACGAAACAGCCGCAGGCGATTCCGAGGTTGCCGCAGGGGGTCTCGTGGGGTTGCAGGTCGTGGTCCAACGAGAGAAGCTGAATCATCGTGCGATGGGAATGAAGGTATGCGACAGCCTCGAACGCGTCATTTCTAACGGCAATATCCAGACCCAGGTCTGCAAACTGGCGAATCCGGGTTTCACTGTCTTCAAGAAGAAAGATGCCCATGTGGTTGCTACCTGCCTTTCTTCGATATTTCAAGCCGACATTTTCCCGCCCCGATGCCGAATGTTCTACAATCAACACCGCTTTTCTGACGTATATGTCGAACGAAATGCTCGCCAGTCAGGCCGGTCTGGTCACGTCGTGCAGTTTCTGAATACCCCCGGGGGAATTTCACGGCCTTTATAGGAAAGCATCATGGGGGGAATCGATTTGGCGGCGGCTTCGAAGGGCCCGATGAAACGTCCATCGGTGTCGAATTTCATGCCGTTGTCGTATGTCTGCTGGTATCGATAGCCGGTGATCTTCCCGAAGGTGATGATCACGCCCTTGCTCGATTCATAGTGGCGGCGGATGATTTCGCCGATTTCTTCATGGCTCATGTTCTCCGACCTGACGGGGACGAAGCGCATAGAGGGAGCACCAGAGACGATAGCGGCAAAAATCGGGGAAGGAATCGTACGTTCGGTCTCGACAAACAGGTGGGGCTGAAACTCAGCTCGTGCTTTCGCGATCCGTGCGGCGATCTCCTGTTTACAATCGCGTTCGAGCTCCTCGACCACCTTTCGGATCATTATATTCGGCTCGAGATGCAACGCCACGGCGATACGACACAGCAGGTCTTCTCCTTTATCGACACCGGCGAGAAACTTTTCGATGCGGCGGATCCCTTTCGCCGAATTCCTGTATCCGAGGGCGCGTGAAAAGGGTCCGCGTCCGTCTCGTTTCACGGCTTGCCCGACCAGTGTCCTGAGCTCTTCGAGATACACGCCCATGGTGTCCCCCTCCCTCGGTCTTGATTCGGGCTCGAGATCTGGAAAATCGGTCATCATCCATATATTCGAAATTTCTTTGGAAAATTTAACAATTTCGGCAATGGTGTTTTTGCGACGAGTGGCCAATTTTCGCGACGGCCTTTGATCAAGAAGAGACGGTGATTGAGATAGTATGTTCTTTACAGAATCTCCCGCTATCGTCGTTCGCCGGATTATGCGAAGGAATCAGCGTTTCTGAAATTTGAGTATTTCACTCTGAATTCGCTTTTCCAGTTCGGAATCTTCGGAAGCTGGAACGTCGTCTTTCCCCTCACGAGTGCTTACCAGGTGAACCCATTCGTCCTCGATCCAGAGCGTGTTTTCATGCGGGACCACCCGCCCGGTCCGGTAGCCGGCCTTTTTGAGCCTGTTTTCCATCATCTGTGCGGTTTTACACCGTGCGCTATGCACGATGACCATGGGGAGGGAGCCGTCCTTTGGCGCCGAAGATTCAAGCCATTCCACAACATCCATACCGTCGCCGGGCCATGGCATCGATTCGCCCGGTCGGTAGAGATCATAATCGAGGGATATGATGCCAACGTTCGGAGCGTTCGCTTCCAACCAGCCGATGGCGGCTCGAGAGTCCTCGAAGAAAATCGGAGTATATGAAAGCCGCAAAGATTCGAGAGCTCTCGTCATCCGCCCGATGCGCGAAGGATCATTCTCGATGATGCACAGGTATCCGGTCTTTCCCGCAACTTCCGTGTTCGCAATCATCGGTTTCACCCCTCTCGAGGGCAGAATTCCTCGCGATTCCTATCCGGAAAGTTCCCTTCGAACATATATTCGAAGATTCCAGGGCAAAATTTAACTGTTTCTGAAGAATATTTTCAGCATTCCCTACCGGTGATCCAACAGCGCTTCGGCTCCACTTCCGGACACACTGGTGTGGTTTTCCAATGTCCGCGTAACAAGATGAGGCGCATGAAGGCGCAGAAGGCTGAAAATGTTCAAAAGAGATCATATTCAAACGTCGACAACCCGGGGGTATATCTGGGGGTATCGTCGTTTTTTCACATTCGGCAATCCATCTACTGATCGGATTCCACGCCAGCTCCTTCAGTAGTGATCAGCTCCACTTGCGACAGGGAGACAGTGAATAGTTCGCTGTCTCCTTCGTCTTTTAGCCCCATTTGTCACATTAAATATTGAACCCGTTATAGAAACCAGGAACCGGTTACCGCGCAAGAGAAAATTCAAAATGCATCCCACTCATACGGCTGAATGCCGATTTTGCGCGGCAAGACCTAGCTCCCCTGCGCCATGTAGAGATCTGGGCCCGGACATTGGTAGGCAATAGCCGAAGGTGGCAGGAACGCCCCTTGTCCTTCCGGAAAGCATCTGCGATAATGCTTGCATGAAGAAGCTGAACCCCGAACTTTCTTCCCGGCTGGCAACGTTGAAAAACCGTTACCTGGCCGAGGGGTTCGTCATTCTCGGGGTTTTCGGCTCGATTGCTCGTGGCGAGGAAACCCCGGAAAGCGATATCGACCTCCTCTACAAGGTTGAAGCCCCGTTTTTGGAACAGCACGGCGGGTTCGCGGCACTGAGCAGGCTCGACAAAATAAAACACGAATTGATGACAGAACTGGGACGACAGGTCGATCTTGCCTCTGCCAACACCTCGAACCGTGTGCTCAAAGACGAAATCGAGCGCGACCTCGTCTATGTCTAAGAAGAGTGACGCTGCTCGTCTCCGCTTTGTCTTTGCGAAAATAGACGACCTGCAAGGCTATCTGGCACGGTTCCCCTCCGTGGAAGCCCTCTTCCAAGAGACCATGGCGTGTGATGCCGTCCTGATGTGCCTTCTTCAGATTGGCGAGACAATTCAAAAGGTCGAAAATGAGACATGGGCTGCCCAGCTTCCGGTTCAGGGCGCTTATGTTGTCCGAAATATCATTGCCCACGATTACGAGGGTGTCGACCTTTCCATCATCGTGAAGATTGTCTCCGAAGACATCCCGCCGCTTCGGGCGACGGTCATTCAACTGCTCTCCGAAGAAGCCTCCTGATTTCCTTTCCATTTAGGCCCAACGAACAGATGCAACAGACCGCTGATCTGGAGCGTTAGATCGATACGCACAGATCGGGGCGGACGAAATACAGGCAGGTATAGACAACCCGCTCACCGACGATGGTCTCCCAGTGTTTCGCATAGGCGCGGAGCTGAGGGGCGTGCCATTCGGCAAGACGTTTCAGGTCAGCTTCGTCCGTCACGGTGTCGGTTTTATAGTCGATGATTTTCCAGCCTTCGAGCGTCAGATAGACCAGGTCGATCACGCCCTCGACAACCGCTTTCGGAGCCATGCTTTCCGGCGGTTGGGAAAGCGTTTTGGTTTCGACACAGCCGGAAACCGAAACCTCCGTATGGCGTTTTCCGCTCTTTTGCGCTTCCTTCCAGATGGTGCTGGCGACAACCCGCCCGGCGATCGCTCGATGTCCGCACGATGCGGCCGCAGCGTCCACTTCAATCAGCTCCACCGAAAATTTCCTCGTTCGCCGGTTCACAGGTGATTTCGTCAACCCGGTCTGGCCCACTTTGACTTTTTCATTTGGCCCATCCTTCGCCCGCGCCCTATCGAGGTATTAAGATGTTCCTCCTTCTTGATGCCCTTCTGAACCTTATTACCCGGGCATTACGTCCTACGATGCCCTTTTGGCCTATGTTCAGGATAAGAAGTGGGGTTTTTCATGCGAATGCCTCTACTTCCCATGCGGTTTCCCTTTGCGCAACTCCACTGACCGCCGGAATCTATAAGACTCCTTGCCCGTCTCGATGATGTGTGCTCGATCGGTCAGTCTGTCCAGAAGAGCTTTGCAGAGTCGGGGATTCGGAAATACGGTAGTCCACTCTGAAAATGGCAGGTTGGTTGTCACCAGAACGGCCTTGCGCTCTGCCCGATCCGAAAGCACCTGAAATAGAAGCTCGGCGCTTGTTTCCGCAAAAGGAACATATCCGAGTTCATCTATAGCAAGTACTTCATAACGCGCCCATCTGGCCAAGGCGCGGCTCAATTGGTTCTGATGATGCGCCTCCTGAAGATCGTTGACCAGACCCGCAGCCGTTGTAAATCGAACCCGGCGTTTTTGTCGGCAGGCAGCCACACAAAGAGCCGTCAGAAGATGGGTCTTTCCCGTACCACAGTCTCCGATGAATAAAACAGGCTCGGCATTTCGGAGATACTCACCCGCTGCCAGCCGGTGCAGGAGTGGAGCCTCTATGGCAGGATTTTTCTCGAATTCGAATTCTTCAAGGGTCTTCAGCCGAGGAAGATGGGCCTCGCGTAATCGCCGCTCGACGGTATGCTGCTCCTGCTCAGATACCTCGTTCCCCAGAAGGGCTTCCAAATATCCGAGATGGGATTGATTTTCCTTGACGGCTTGCTCCGCCCAGCTTTGGCAGTTTGCCGCGACAGTCGGTAGCCGTAGCATCTTGCAGTATTGGCGAATCATCGTCTCTTCGAGTCTTGGGGCAGACCTGGCCATCAGTGGACCCCCTGATCCAGCAGGCCGTCATACCCTTTGATAGACGGGGGGCCATATTCATAACGGGAAAGGCATCCCAACTCAGCAAGAGCAAGGGGCTGAGAGGTTCCGTCTTTCTTCTGGCGAAGAAGGTGGAGGACGGTCGCCGTGTCACGACTTCCCAGATTCAACGCCTGCTCCACAGCGTTCCGAACCCCGGCGCTACCGTATACTGGCACCTGACGGATGATCTCGATCATCTTCCGTGTTCCTTCACTGAATCCGAAGCGCTCTTGC
>JAKQOH010000098.1 GCA_029565415.1 Candidatus Rifleibacteriota bacterium
ACGACAGATCAGCAGCCCGCGGTTTGATGGCCACGCGAAAACTAGTGGTCTTCAAGCACGAATCCCCGCTTGGAGATGTGCCGGCCCACCAGTTGTTCGATCGTGTGGTTGTCGAAAAGCGGAAACCGGATGAAATAGCGAGGTCTTTCGATAACTATGTTGTTCGGATCGATGGCCTCGAGTCACCAAAAAAGGAAATCAAGGTCGAGTGTGCCGCAAGACCAGCTTCATGAATGATGAGTTATCACCTCACGGCTGACGGTTCTGAGAAACGATGCAGTAAGGTTATGAGGAACTGAGATGAAGATTTATCTCGATGTTTGCTGTCTGAACAGGCCATTCGACGATCAGAAGCAGGAGAAAATCAGACTGGAAGCGGAAGCCGTAGCGTTGGTGATCAGGCGATTTCGGCGGCGGGGCTGGGTCTGGTTGTCCAGTCCCGCCGTCAGATATGAAATTGAACGGACGCCGGATTTCCAGCGTCGGGCGTTGCTGATCGCGATGGTAGCGGAAGCCAGTGAGGAAGTCCCTCTTTCTTCCGAAGTTGTAGTCCATGCCCGGAAGTTGAAGGAAGAAGGATTTCATCGCCTTGATGCCCTGCACCTGAGTTTCGGTATCCTCGGAAAGGCAGATGTGTTTCTTTCAACGGATGAGCGATTGATAAAAAAAGCTCGGAAATCTTTGTTGCAGCTTCCGTTTCCCGTCGTGAATCCCGTATCATGGTTTTGCGAGGTCAAGAAACGATGAAAACGCGTTCCATAACGAACGAGGAAATCAGACAGCTGGGGTTGAAAGCGTTACTGCGCGATCTGGGCCCCGAGGGGCTGATCCGGTTTCTTCAGCAATTCGGTGTTGGCTCTGGAGATTACACGAAGGATCGTGGTCGCCTGTTTCCCGATGGGGATATCGAAGATATTCTTGCAGAACTTCCACCGGCGAAGAAAAAATCCACCCGAAGAAACCCTTTGACTTGACTGAAGAATCGCAAGAAAACAGAGGCTACACCGAAGATGAGCTGATTCCCATTTCGGCGTTACAGCACCTGATGTTTTGTGAACGACAGTGGGCACTCATCCATATCGAGGGTGTCTGGACCGAGAATCGATTCACGGTTGCAGGTCGAATTCTCCATGAAAAGGTTCATGGTGGCGAAGGGGAGTCGAGGAGAGAGGTACGGCTTGCTCGCGGACTTTCATTGCGCTCATTTTCATGGGGTCTGATCGGCAAGGCGGACCTGGTTGAATTCTATAGACTTCAAGATACATCATCTGGTGATGGCACCATGCTTCCGGGACGAAAAGGTTGGTGGTTGCCGTTCCCCGTGGAATACAAGGTCGGAAAACCCAAGATCGAACGGTGCGACGAAGTGCAGCTTTGTGCGCAAACTCTTTGCCTCGAAGAGATGCTTTCCGTTTATATTCCACATGGTGCTCTTTATTACGGTCGGCCTCACAAACGAGTCGAGATTTCGATCGATGACGGTCTTCGTCGTGAGACGGCAATGCTTCTTACACGTTTGCGGGAATTGGCGGCTGGAAAAGACAGGCCGAAGGGAAGATTCGATCGCAAGTGCGACTCGTGTTCCCTGAATGAAACGTGTCTGCCACATCTCTCGAAGTCGCATCGTTCCGCGCAGGAATACGTAGCGGCGATCTTTGCTGGGGCCGAAGAGGGGCTTCGATGAAAAAACTGCTCAATACGCTGTTTGTGACGACACCGAAATCGTATCTGCACCATGAAGGCGAAGCCATCGTCGTAAGGGTCGAAAAGACGGTGAAACTCAAGATTCCCTTGCTTACGCTCCAATCGATTGTTTGTTTCGAGCGGGTTTCATGCAGTCCATCGCTGCTTGGCTTATGCGGTCGGCGGGGAGTGCATGTTGCGTTTTTCGACAGACGGGGTCGATTTCTCGCAAGGGTTCAGGGGCCCGTAAGTGGCAATGTTCTTCTTCGGCGACAGCAATATCGCAAAGCAGATGAGCCTGTTGCGTCAGGAGAAATCGCACGGGCGATGGTGGGGGCGAAAATTGCCAATTGTCGCTCGATCCTGTTGAGGGCCTTGAGAGACAGACCCAATCAACCCGGCGATAGATTGCGAATGGGTTGCGACGAGTTGGAGATGGCCTTGAGACGGTTGAAGGAACCGTTTCTCCCGGTGGATACGATCCGAGGTGTGGAGGGTGACGCAGCCAGAGCATATTTCGGAGCATTCGATGATTTGATCCTGGTGGAAAAGGATGCTTTCTCATTTACATCTCGGAATAGAAGACCACCCCTGGATAATATAAATGCCCTATTATCATTTCTGTATACACTTCTTGCGCACGATATCGCCTCGGCTCTGGAAGGTGTTGGACTCGACCCGGCGGTTGGGTTTCTTCACAGAGACCGT
>JAKQOH010000021.1 GCA_029565415.1 Candidatus Rifleibacteriota bacterium
TTCCCGGCCTCGACCGCGTTGCCGATGCCGTCCTCTCCCACCACGAGAACCCCGACGGATCCGGCTATCCCCGTGGCCTGCGCGACCCCGAAATCCCTCTCGCCGGCCTCATCGTCTCGGTGGCCGACTCGTTCGATGCCATGACCCATTACCGTCCCTATGCGGCCGAACGCACCTACCGGGAGTCGATCGACGAGATGGCGCGCCAGCAGGGCAGATACGACGAGCGGGTCCTCTGGTCCCTGCAACAGGTCCTCAAACAGCTCGGCATCCTCGAAGTGCGCCCGATCGCGGCTCCGGCAGCATAAACGCGGTCCGCCCAACCCCCACACATCCCCTGGAGGAGTCATCCATGCGGCTTTCGATCGTCTTCTTGATGATGGTGTTCCTGGCATGCACGGCGGTGCAGGCGGCCCCGGCGGCGAAGGATGTTTCCGTGGCGCCGAAGATGCTCCGCATCGGAATCGTCCTCTCGGTGGGCGGCCTCGGCGACCACGCGTTCAACGACGCCGCCTATGCCGGCGTGCAGAACCTGCGCCGACTGCCCGACTGCGTCGTCGACGTCATCGAGCCCGGCGATGTCGCGGCGATGGAGTCCAGCCTCGAGTTCCTGGCCGGCCGCAATGCCGATCTGGTCGCAGCCGTCGGGATCTTCGCGAACGAGGCGGTCCGGCGCGTTGCGACGAAGTTTCCCCAGACCCGCTTCGTCCTGCTCGATTCGGTCGTCGAGCTGCCCAACGTCCTGTCGGTGCTGTTCAACGAAGAAGAAGGCTCGTTCTACGCCGGGGCTTTCGCCGGCCTCCTGACGAAAACCCAGACGATCGGCTTTCTGGGCGGCATGACCTCACCCGTGATCGCCTCGTTCGAAAAGGGATTCCGCAACGGCATCGCCTTCGTGAACCCCCAGGCGAAGCTGCTCGTCCGCTATGCCGGGGAAACCCCCGAAGCATTCAATGACCCCGAAGCCGGCAAGAAGATCGGCCTCGAACTCGCCGCTGCCGGTGCCGATTTCATCTACCACGCCGCGGGCCGCACCGGCCTCGGGCTGATCGATGCCTCCCGCCGGGCCCCCTTCCTGGTGATCGGCGTCGATGGCGACCAGTCCGGCATTGCCCCGGGAAAAGTGGCCGCGAGTATGATCAAGCGTCTCGATGTGGCCCTCGACAACGCCGTTCGCTCCATCCGGGAATCGCGGTTCAAGGCTGGCGTGCTCACGCTGGGCCTCGCCGATGCCGGCATCGAACTCGACGTTTCCCGCTTCAACTCCGGCCTCGTCACCCCCCTCGTCCAGCAGCGGCTCCAGGAGGTCGAGGCGTTCCTGCTCCATCGCACGCCCGATGTCGGAAGCCTTTCGGCCCCGGTTCCGGCCGGGAATTGAGATAACAGCAGGCTTCCGGGCCTGAAATTTCCGTGAGGAGGTCTCTATGAACCATCGGGTTGTTCTGTGGGCGGTCCTGGCTGTTGTGTTCGCATTCGGCGCCGGTCAGGCCGTGTCGGCGGCCGAACTCGACCGGAAACTGTCGATCGATTTCACCAATGCCGACATCCGCGACGTTTTCAAACTGCTTGGAGAAAAAGCGGGCTGCAACGTCATCACCGAGAAGGCCGTGCGGGGAAATGTGACCGTGAAGGCGAAGGATGTTCCCGTGCAGCGGCTCGCCCGCCAGATCGCCGAAGCCAACGGCTTCTTCCTTCAGATCGAGGGAAACACGATGCTGCTGACCGACGAGCGGAAGCTGCCGGTGATCCGTGTCACCCGGCAGTTGCGCCACATGAGTGCCGGCGAAGCCGCGAAGGCGGTGATCTCGGCCATGACCAAGGACGTGCGCGTCGCCGTTGTCGAGGATACCAACCGCCTGATCATCAGTGCCCGGGCACATGTCGTGCAGGACGTCGAGAAGCTGCTTGCCTCGATCGACCAGCCCCGGCCCGATATGCGCGCACTCGTCCAACTGAAGCAGGGCGGGGCCGTGATCCGGGAGTTCGCGTGCGGGGTGATGATCGGTCGCGAGAGCCAGATGGAGTGGGTCGTGAAGCAGATTGCCCGCAAGGAAGGCGACAAGCCTCTCCGCATGGCGCCCGACACTTCCAGTATCGCCCTGCTGCCCGATTTCATCGATGAGAAAGGGCGTGTTCACGGGGCCCTGACCTGCAAGCTGAATCTGCCGGCCGGCACGGATGCCCGGACCGCCCAGGTCGTCCGGACAGGCTTCGTGGCCGAACCCGGAACAGCCGTGACGGTTGCCCGGCTCGGCGGCTCCCGGGAAGGCTTTTCGATCGTTCTCACGGTGTCCCGATAAGGCCGGTGGGCGGTTTTCCCCGAGCCTTTGCCGGGGTACCTTCCGGCCCCCGGGTTCCGTGCGTATAATAGAAGAAATCTTCACCGACGACTGTCTTCCGCTGGAGGTCATCATATGGTTATGAGCATCGCGTATCGCCGCCGCCAGGATGTTTCGATCCTGCTGGTGCTGTCGATGGTCCTCTCCCTCTGGGTTGCCCTGCCTCAGCCCGCCAACGCCGGCTTCCTCCAGTCCGTCGGCAAGGCGATCCGCTGGACCACCGTCACGGCCGGCAGCCTCGCCGGCGCCTTCATGGGCGGCGTCATCGGCATGGCCGTCGGCGGAGGCCCCATCGGCATGGTTGCCGGGGCCGTCGGCGGGTACATCGTTTCGAAGAAGCTCATGACCTGGGCGACCTCCAGCTTCGCGAATATCGCGATGGTGCTCGGCGCCATCGGCGGCGGCCTGCTGATGGCCGGAATGGGAGCGCCGATGCTCGCGATCGGTATCATCGGCGGCGGTCTCATCGCCCGTGCCATCGCGGCCCTGATCAAGAAAGTGACGGGCAAGAGCGCGATCATGGTGAACAAGGAAAATCTGGAAAGCGTCAAGGTGCAGCTCGAGCGCTCCCAGTCGATCATCGAACGCCGGTTCTCGGGAAGCTCGGTCGGTGCCGCCGCTGCGGCCGTCGAATCCACAGCCCAGGCTGCCGGCGCGGCCGTCGTGAAGACCTCCCAGCAGGTGTATGACCAGTATCTCGATGCCTACCGGGCTTACATGGATGCCACCCAGAAGGGCGACGCGGCCGCCGCGAAATCCTCCTACACCGATTATCAGAAATATCTTGCCGAATACAACCAGATGCTCAAGGAAGGCAAGTAACCGGTTCATTTGTTTCCAGGGACGCCCGGCGCACGACCGCCGGGCGGCTTTTTTTGACGGTTCCGCACGCCTGGTGGGAGAATCCCGGCGGGGTGTGGTATTGTCGATGGGGCGCCGGTCCGGCGCGCGAGCGACATGGGAAGAGGAGCATGACATGACGATCCAGGAACGGCCGCGGGCCGACATCGGGGTGTTTGGCGGGAGCGGGTTCTACTCCTTCGTCACGAAAACCGAAGAGGTGAAGATCAACACCCCCTACGGCTCACCCAGCGACACCATCTCGATCGGCGAGGTCGACGGCACCCGTGTCGCCTTCATCCCGCGCCACGGACGCGGCCACAGCATCCCGCCCCATGCCGTGAACTACCGCGCCAACCTCTGGGCGATGAAAGAGCTCGGGGTGAGCCGCGTCATCTCCCCCTGCGCCTGTGGCTCGCTTCAGGCTGATATCAAGCCGGGCGAGTTCGTCGTCTCGGACCAGTTCGTCGACCGGACGAACGGCCGGAAGGACACGTTCTGCGAGGGGCCCTCGGTCATGCACATCTCCTCCGCCGAGCCCTACTGTCCCGAGTTGCGGGAAACGGCCGTCCGCGTCATCCGGGAAAGCGGCATCCGGGTCCACGACGGCGGCACGATCGTCGTCATCCAGGGACCGCGCTTCTCGACCCGGGCCGAGAGCCAGTGGTTCACCCGGATGGGCTGGCATACGATCAATATGACCCAGTATCCGGAAGTCGTTCTTGCCCAGGAGCTCGGCATCTGCATCGTGAATATCGCCCTCGTGACGGATTTCGACGCGGGCCTGGTCGGCAACGTCCCCGAAGTCACCGCGGCCGAGGTCATGGAGGTGTTCAAGCACAATGCCGAAAACCTGCGTCGCATCATGGAGCCCCTGATTCGCGCCATCCCGCGCGAGCGGACCCGATGCCGGTGCGCGCAGAAACCCGCCGAAGCCGTGATCTCCTGAACGAGCCGGAACGAACGACCCGGGGTGCGGTCCACGCACCCCGGGTCGTATATTTTAGGGTATAGATCAGGAGACGGCGATCATCTCCCGGATGGCGCGGAACCGCTCGTCGATCTGGGCGCGGGTCAGGGTTTCGTAGGTGTCGAGGCTGAACTTCTCGACGGTGAACGAGCCCATCGTCGCCCCATACAGCATCGAGCGCCGGAACCCGTTCTCGGAGATGTCCCCGTGCTCGGCGAGGCAGCCCATGAAGCCGCCCGCGAACGAGTCGCCGGCCCCCGTCGGGTCGGTGATCTCCCGGCAGGGGAAGGCGGGAGCGAAGAACCGGCCGGCTTCGGTGACGGTGAAGGCGCCGAGCTCCCCGAGCTTGATGACGAGACGCTTCGGGCCCATCGCCAGCAGTTTCGCGACGGCGCCCGACAGCTTCTTCTCCCCGCTCAGCATCAGGGCTTCCTGCTGGTTGAGGAACAGGACGTCGATGTGGCCGAGCACCTTCTTCAGGTCGGCAAGGGCCGAGGTGATCCAGAAGTTCATCGTATCGAGGGCGATCAGCTTCGGCCGCTTCACCTTCTCGATCACGCGCATCTGGAGCGCCGGATGGATGTTCGCCAGGAACAGGAAATCGACGTTCTGATACTCCGTCGGAAGTTTCGGATCGAACTTCTCGAACACGTTCAGGCAGGTGGAATGCGTCGTGGCGTCGCCAAAATCCTCGCCGTACGAGCCCGACCAGTGGAACGTGTCGCCCTCGACCCGCTCGAATCCGGCGAGATCGACGCCGTGTCGCTTCAGGAACTCGACGTGCGCGGCTTCGAAATCCGAACCGGCGACGCCGACGAGGCCGACCTTCGTGAAGTAGCTCGCGACCGTCGAAAAATACGTCGCGGAGCCGCCCAGAGCGCGCTCACGCCGGCCTTTCGGGGTCTGCAGCGTATCATAGGCGATGGAACCGACCACGATCATCTTGACGCTCATCGTATCATCCTCCGTCTTGGTGCGGGTTTGAGGACGCCGTATCTTAGCAGGAAACGCGATCCGGCGCAATCATTTTGAACCCTCGCGGGCCGCTTCCTGCCGGCGAGGATCTATTTTGCTGAATATACTTCCAAGGGCGAGGACGATGATGACGGAAAAACTCATCGTCGCGACGATCGTGACGTCGACCCAGGGCCCGGCTCCCCAGACGCCGAGGCCCCACAGCAGCAGCACCGAGGAAAGACCGTCGCCGGCGCGGAACACCAGGGTGTCGATGAACCCCTTTCCCTGATACTTCTCGTCGTGGGTCAGGGGGGTGAAGAACAGCTCCCGCACGGCGCGGCCGGTCGAGTAGTTGAGCGCATACCGGATGACGCCGACGGCCGCGGCCATGTCCAGCAGCGGGAGACGGATCAGGAGCAGCGAGCCGAAGATCTGCGAGAATGGCAGCAGCAGCAGCCCGACCGCGGGGTAGGAGCCGCGCATCACCAGCCGCGTCACGAAGAACTGGGTGAGGAGCGAGAGGCCGTTGATCATGTTGTAGATATTTGCCCAGTAGATCGTGCGGGCGTCGGAGGAGAGGCGGGCGGCTTCCATCAGGGCATTGAGCTGGTAGGAATACATGCTGCTGGCGAAGGTGTACAGGAACATCTCGAGCGCCATCAGCGTCAGATACGCCGAGGTGAACGTGATCGTGAAGCCGTCCCACGGACTCGGGCCGCGCCCGTCGTCGGCGGCCGGCCGCGGCGCGGGATCCGGCTGCGGCATCGCTGCGGGCTGGATCGGCCGGCAGCGGCGGTCGATGAACCGCATGCACCAGATGGTCGGTTCGAGCAGCAGCGCCGCGACCAGGAACATGTTCGCCGTCCCCAGGAGCTTGGTGAGCGCCACGGTGATGATGCCGCCGCACAGCCCGCCGATCAGCCCGCCATACCCGACCGTGGTGTACAGCCGCTTGCCCTGGTCGGTGGTGAACGAGTCATTGATGAACGACCAGAACATGCTGGGCGAGAACAGGCCGAACAGGTTCACCCAGATGAAATACGCCGTGATCGCCAGGGCCCGGGACGTGGGCACGGGAAGCCAGTCCGGAAACCAGGCCGGCAGCGCTGCCGGGGCGAGCCAGACGGCCGTGCCCGCCATCGGCTGGTCCGTGAACCGGAAGATCACCCAGAAGATCACGAGGCAGACGCTGCATGCGCGTGTGATCCAGGTGATGAACCGGTCGCGGCTGTACCGGCCGACCAGCCAGCTGTACCCGGCATTTGCCGCAATCAGCGACAGCATCGACAGGATATTCAGGGCCGGGATGCGCTGCGAGCCCAGCTCGATCGCGAGCCCCTCGCGGATCGGCTTCAGGACATAATACGAGGTGATGATGAAGAAAAAATACAGCAGTGCCACGGCGGCGACCGGGCCCTCCCCGGCGCGGGCGCCCAGCCACGACTCCCAGCGGGAGGGGGCGGTGTTCTGCGGGGCTGTGGGCGATGCGGCTTCCGACATGGGCGCCATTATAGGGGCATTCGTGGCGAAAGGGAAGGAATTTTATCGCAGTGCAAAACGGCCCCGTGCTTCTCGCACGGGGCCGTTTCTGGAAACCGTTCTGATTACTGGGGCATCGCCGGGTCCAGCGGGGGCAGGGGCTGACCGCCGGAAATCGGGGCCGGAGCCTGGCTGGGGGTGCCGCAGCCGCCGGAATGCTTGTGGCTGCGCTTCACACGGCGCCAGTGACCCTTGGTGTGCTTCTTGTTGTGGGTCTTGTAGTGGCCCTTGACCCAGACGCGCTTCGGCTTCTTGCCGGTGATCGCGGATTTGGCCTTTGTGGCACCGTCGTGGATGCGATTCGAGATGGCGCAGCCGGTTTTCACGATCGCCCGGCGGGTTTTCTTGACCGTCATCTTGACCTTGTGCTTGATGGCGCGCTTCATGCGCGTGAAGAATCCGACCTTCTTATGGCATTTCGCCTCGGCCTGGCTGGCTTCGCCGCCGCCGAACAGAACGCCAAGGGCCAGGAGCGCCACGCTGATGATCTTCGAGTACCGGCTTGTCATCTTATTGATTCCTCCGTGTTCTTTCGAATACGTTGTGGAACTATGTTTCAGATTGTACAGACCGAACCGGGGGTGTGGGGTATTTTGGCCGTTATTTTTCGAAAAAACTTCCGTGAACGCCGCACGTAATATATCCCCCCTTGCCCAAATCTCCTTCCGAGGAATAGGAGCATTCGGGAGTGGGGAGGTGGAGCCCGTCGCTCAGATACCCCTTGAGCAGCAGAATGCCGGCTGGACCGTAATCCTCGGGGGAAAGCGACGTCTTGGGCGTTGTATTGTCGAGGTTATAGATATCGATCGCGCTCAGCAGGATGCGCTGGTTGGCGAAACAGGCATTTTTCTGCGCCATGGTTCGCGCCCGATGGAAATTCGGGATCGCGATCGCCGCGAGCACGCTGACGGTCGAGGTGACGAGCAGCGGGTTCGCCCCATTGATCGCATCGGGGAGCCGCATCGTGATCGTGAGACCGGTTGCGGATTTTTCGATCGAGACCCGTTTGAGAAGCGCCGTGCCGATCGCGAGCATCGTCTTGCGGATCCGCCATTCGGACAAGAGAGCAGACGGCTCCATGGTCGCAACCTTCTGATCGAGAGAAGCCGACTCCTCCTGGAGTTTGGCGAGGCCGATGCTTCGGAACGAGTCGAACAGCGACGCGCCGACCTCCACCCCGTTCGAACTTGCAAAATCGAGCCCAAGCCGCATCACACCGCTTTCGAGGGTGAATCTGCCCTGCCTGAGCGCGTTCAGCATCAGCCGGATCCCTTCGGGGGTGGTCTGGATTTTCGCCTTCAACTCGGGGTCGCGTTCGAGGAGGCGGGCGATATCGACATGCAGAAACAGCGGGGAGTTCGTCGCTCCGGCCGGCAGTTCGAGGCCTGCTTCCATCGACACGCCGCGTTCGACCAGAGCGGTGGCGGTTTTGTGCGTCGCGAGGCAGAGGGTGTCGGATGCCGCGAAAAACGCCGTCATGCGCGCACCCCGGACGAGACTCCGGTTGCCGGCGCGCACGATTCCCTCACCCCTCGAGCCCTTTTCGAGCGTGAAGAGGAGCTGGGGAAGCTGCGGAAGCAGGGCTGCCTCGTCGAACCGGCCTTTCACCGCGAACAGAAACGACTCATCCGTCAGGCTGCCCGGGGTGCCGCCGTCCAGGAGATACACGCGGAATTCGCTCAGATCGCGATCGGGCAGGAACCGGGCATGTTTCCGCACCACGTCCTCGATGTTCCGGAGCTCGTCTTTCAGCTCGGGAAACGCCGCTACGACCAGATCGGATCCGATGGCGTCCGGGGGAAACGCCACGTGCAGTGCGGCGAGAGGGGGGAGTGGCGTCCGGGAGGGGGCTTCGGCTGCGACTCCGGTGACGGACAGAAAGGCAAATGCCGCGCACAGAGCGAAGGGAAACAGGACGTTGGTGAACCGTTTCATGGGCGACTCCTTTGATGTCGAACCAGAACAGCGAACCCCCGTGCATTGCACGGGGGCTCGATCCGTATGGCTATCCCACTTACATCGGCATCGCCGGATCCGAGGGCATCGGGGCCGGAGCCGGGGTCTGGCTGGCGCCGCCGTTCGGCTTGTGATGGCGCTTCACACGAGCGAAGTGACCCTTGGTGTGCTTCTTGTTGTGGGTCTTGTAGTGGCCCTTGACCCAGACGCGCTTGGCTTTCTTGCCGGTGATCGCGGACTTGGCCTTGGTGGCGGAGTCATGAATACCATTCGATATATTGCAGCCGGCCTTCACGACGGCGCGGCGGGTCTTCTTCACGGTCATCTTGGCCTTGTGCTTCACGGCGCGCTTCACGCGGGTGAAGAAACCGACTTTCTTCTTCGAGCGGGCTTCGGCCTGGTCGGGAGCGGCGGGAATGAGAAGACCGATGGCGATCAGGGCCCCGAACAGAACCTTGGCGGTGGTCTTCAACATATTCTTATTCTCCTTGTTCGTTGTGTCGGTCGCGTGGATCGATATTCCGATTATACGAACCGACCGGGGGGTGTGGGGAAATTCGGAAAAAAATTGTGTACCGATTCGCCGACCGGCTCAGAGGCGGTTTGGTTGCGGTCCGCCCAGGATCCGGTCGACCGCTCCGGCGAGGTCGGGAACGCAGGGAACGGATTCCGGAAGATCGCGGGGCCGTTCCTGCATGATCAACACGGGGGCCACACCTGCGGCGAGAGCCATCCGCACGTCGGTCATCCGGTCGCCGACGGCCCAGGACGCCGCCGGATCGATGCCGAGCTCGGCGATGGCCCTCAGCACGAGGCCCGGTTCGGGTTTGCGGCAGCCGCAGGATGTTCCGGCAGGCTGGCCTGCGGGGGGATGATCGGGATGATGGGGACAGATATAGATGGCATCCGGGGCAGCACCGGACCGGGACAGTTCCCGGCTCATCTTGTCATGGATTCTTTCCAGGGCATCGGGGGGGATGATCCCCCGGGCCACCCCGGACTGGTTCGTCACCACGACGAGAAGATACCCGGCCGCGCGGAGGCGGGCCAGCGCCTCGCCGGTGCCGGGAAACAGTTCGAAATCCTCGGGCCGTGAGATATAGCCCGGATCGGGGTTCAGCGTGCCGTCCCGGTCGAGAAATATGGCGGGCCGCCCGCTCATCTATCCCCTCCATGCGGAAACAGCGAGGAATACTTCTCCCGGATGGCGCTCCAGACCAAGGCTGGGGTCAGCTCCGTCATGCAGCGGCCGTCGTCACAGGTTTCGCGGTGGCACTGGAGACACTCGAGCGTGGGGTGGTGCAGGGAGAGATGCTGGCTGCCTGTCGGAGCCACGGCGCTGCGGGTCGTCGGCCCGAACAGGGCGACCGTCGGCACGCCCAGCGCCCAGGCCAGGTTCATCGGCCCCGTGTCGCCCGTGACGAACAGGTCGAGACGCGCCAGCAACTCGATGAACGCGCGGATCGAAAGGCTCTCATGCGTGAAAGCGAGATCCGGGCCGAGCCGCTCGAGAAGTCGCTCCGTGGCGGGCTTTTCGCCCGGACCCCAGAACAGGAGCGCTTTTCTGCCGGTCGCCGCGTGCCAGCACCGGATCAGCTCCTCGAAATGTTCCGGCGGCCAGGCTTTCGACGGGTAGGTGGCGTGTGGATTGACGCCCAGCAGCGGCCCGTCCGACAGGTGGCTCCGAACGAGGGCGCCGGCCCCATCAGCGAGGGAGGGAGTCCTCGCGAGGCGCGGATGGCCGATGTCCCCCCGGATGCCGAAGCGGGCGAAGAAATCCTGGAAGAGCAGGGTGAGATGCTTGTTCGGATCGGGCGGGAGCCATGTCTCGTGGTAAGCGTAGCGCCGCCCCCGGTGATCGAATGCCAGACGCCTTGGGATCCCGCTCAGGAAGCTGATCAGAGCCGTGCGCGGATTCGCGAACAGGTCGAACAGCCGGTCGAACCGCCGTTTCCGCAGGCGCCGGAGCAGGGTGACGGTCTGGAACGCCGTGGCATGGGCCGGCAGCGGGACCACTTCGACGCCCATATCATCCGGCACGATGTCGCCAAACGGGGCCTGGCACAGCAGGGAAACGGGGCGCAGTTCTTCCCGGCCCGCCAGCATCTCGAGCGACGGCAGAAGATGCACGATATCGCCCATTCCCTTGAGACGGATGATCAGCGTTCCCGGCATCGGCTTCCCGTTCTCCCGTGTATGACTTGCACCCGTCAGGGCGCTTCCCATGCGCCACTATATCAGATCCGTGCCCCCGGCGCATCTGCAGTGGACCCTGATCCCGCGGATTCCTCGAAAAAACAGGATCGAAGAGAATCTGCGTCATTGGCGAACTTGGGGGGGCTGTTTTCGGCCGTTCTCCCCCGGCGGCCGTTGTGGTGGCTTGAATTTTTGATGTCGGGCGACTATACTGGGGCCCACGTTCTCGGACCCTGGAGAGGAGCCTCTCATGCCGATCAAGAAAGAACTTCTCGAGATTCTCGCGTGCCCGGCCTGCCGCGGCGACATCTCGTACGATGACGCGAAGGATACGCTCAACTGCAACGCATGCCACCGGCGATACCCGATCCGGGACGACATCCCGGTGATGCTCGTCGACGAGGCGACGATTCCCGACGAAGGGGAGAAGCCCAACAAATCATGACTGCCCCCGCACTCTACGTCAATCTCGCTTACCGCCACATGAACGCGGAAGAGCTCGATTTTCTCGCCATCCAGAATCTCCAGCCCGAGCTGTATTTCTCCGGGGACGAGATCGACCGGCTCTCTCCGGCAGATTTCGAAACGCTTCGCAAGGATGTTTCCTCCCGCGGATTCCGGCCGATCCTGCATGCGCCCTTCTACGACCTGAACCTTGGCGCTCACGATCCCAGGGTGCGTGCCGTCAGCCTCGAGCGGCTTCTCTGGGCCGTCGATACCGCGAAATCCTTCGGGGCGGGCCAGCTCGTCGTCCATCCCGGGTACGGACCGTTCGTTTTCGGGAAGAATTTCCCCCACTGGTTCGGCCGCGCGAAGCCGCAGATCGACCGCCTGGTCGACCATGCCCGCTCGGCCGGCGTCAAGCTCGCCTTCGAGAATATCTACGATGCCACCCCCGACGATCTGGCCGCCCTGGTCGAACCGTATCCGGAAACGGTTGCCGGCATCTGTTTCGACACGGGACATTTCAACCTGTTTTCCGAGGTGTCCCTGAAAAACTGGCTCGAGATGCTCGGGACGCGGCTTTTCGAGCTGCACCTCCACGACAATCTCGGCTCGGATGACGACCACATCGCCGTCGGCGACGGTACCGTCAAATACGGGCCGCTGATCGCCTGGCTGAACGCCCGTGATGCCGCCAAACGGCCTCTGCTCACCCTGGAAATGGAGCAGAAGACCCACGTCATCAAATCCGTTCCGCGGGTGCGCGGCTGGTTCGAAGCTCCTCCCGAAACCCTCTGAAACGCCGTTTCTCCCGGGATGTTTCGCATGAAACACCCCGGAGCTTTTCAGCGCCGGGTGATTCGCTCGGTCCGCAGGGTCCGGACCGTGTCGATGTTCACGGGTTTTCCCGTTCGGCCGGCATACTCGGCATGCGCCTTGATCTGGAGAACCTCCACGTTCCACCGGTTGTCCGTCATCAGGCGCATCTCGGTGAGCCAGAGCCTGATCGGCCGTTCATTGAACGAGGAGCGGGAGGCGGCGAAGCCGTTCGTCTTATACTCGATGAACTCCGGGGCGGCGATCGAAAATTCGGACAGCGGGCCGGTCGTGTCCTGCCAGAAGGACAGGTTCGTCGAGGAGGATGCCTGGAACCTCCAGGAGTTGTAGAAATCCGCCGGAAACTTCTGGAACTTGAGCAGGGCGATCTCGGTGAGCCCCGTCGAGAGGTAATGCAGCCGGACGCGCTCGTCGATGATATCGGTCTGGGGGCGGGACTTCCCGACCAGGCCGCTGTACGCGATCGCGAACTGGAGGAGAAGGACGCCGAAAACGAGCGCCAGGATGATCGCCGTTCCCCGGCGGTTATGACTCGAATGATATATATGTGAAATCATATATCAACTCCTCAGATCGGCCCGGAAGGTGACGAGGGTGTAGAACCGTCGCGCCGTCCCGCCCTTGTCGATCCAGCTCACCTCGAGAGTGTAGGTGTGAACGAGGTTGTTGTAGGCGACATTCCGGTTCGTGAATGTCCAGGTCTTCGGGTCCGCCGGATTCCCGACGGCCAGGTTCCGGACGGGGACGCGAAAGATCCCGGGCCGGTCGGACACGGTGAGGACGGAGGTATACGTCACCCCCTCGATGGTTTCGGGGCCGAGGGTGAGGCTGACGCCCGGGGTGGCGATGGGGACGTCGATGGGCGTTCCGAGATTCGGGACGAAGAATTCGAAGGGGAAATGGAGGCTGGTGTTGAGCTTTTCCTGGCACAGGTTCATGGCTCTCACCACCGTGTCCTCCTTGACCGTCGCCTTGACCGACGTGCCCAGGGCGCCCATGATCGGCATGAAGGAAATGGCGATGATGAACATCGCGATCATGATCTCGGTGAGGGTCACGCCCCGTTGGCGGGCGGCAGGAGGGTGCGGCATCACAGGCCTCCCGCGGAGAAGGATGCCGTCTGGACTTCGAGCCGGCTGACGATCTTCTGGATGACATGGGTTTTGTCGTGGTGGGGATTGGGATGCTTGAACTCCAGGGTGAGGCTGAGAAGGCTCTCCGAGGCGACGCCGCCGGTGTGTGAAATGACCAGGTTCGAGCATTCGGTGACTTCCATGATGTCGGGATCCCCGCCGAGACGGAAGGTGCCGGGGGTGGGCCCGCCCGCCTGGTTGAAGCGGGACAGGGTCGGTGCCCCGTTCGGGAAGAAGGGAAAGGATGTGCCGGCGAAAAACGTGTGGTTGACGTTCGTCGTCGAAATCATCTGCAGGTTGAAGAGGCCTGCCTGGCCGGGCGTGGGAATGGCGCGGAGCCCCTGGTAGGCCAGGAGGCCGGGCGTCGTGCCGATGCTGGGCTTGCAGATCACGAACAGCAGCAGTCGGGTCGTGGCGTTTCCGATCGTGGACCGGTTGATGGTGCCGTTGACGAACCCGAGCCGGGACAGGGACTCGGTCAGTTGGGGCGAGCCGGTCGGATCGACCACGGCCGCATGGGAAGCCTGTTCCAGCCGCTCCTTGAGGATGGCCAGGAATCGTTCGCCGTCCTTCTGTTTCTGGAATTTCCAGCTGCCGGCCTGAAACATGCCGCTGCCCATGCGGTACAGCGTGAAAAGCCCCCCGAGGAACAGGGAAAAGACGGCCGCTGCGACGAGGACTTCGACGAGAGTGAAGCCTGTGCGGCTGTTGGTCGGACGTTCCGTGTTCATGTGGCTGCTCCGGATGTCTGCCGTCGCCCGGGAAAAAGCTCGAAAGCCTGGGCCCCTCCGGTACTGTACTCCGGAAGGGCCCGCCTTGTCGAGAACACGATCAGTTCCCGGGAGAGCGGACGCCGCGCTCGATCGTCCGGATGTTCAGCTCGGAGCCGAAGACCGGCAGCGTGGTGCGGAACGTGCGCTTGTTCGGGGCGCTGGAGCCCTTGGTCGGCGTCGCCGGGTTCCAGCTCCAGGTGCCGTTGGGGGCGTATGTGCAGCCCGTGTAGCTGTCCCAGTTGAGGGCGTTGTCCGATGCCTCGATCAGGATCGGGATGGCCATCGGGAACCGCACGCTCGATCCCTCGCGGAAGACCGCCCGCACGGAGGAGGTGGTCGTGGTGACGGCTCCGGTCCCGGTGCCGGGCAGGGAGAAGCTGGAGGAACCGGTGCTCGCGGACTTTTCCGTCCGGTCGATGTCGAAATATCGGAACGTCAGTTTGGCCGTCGCCGCCCCGGCGTTGTCGCCGGCACCGACCTCGAACAGCAGTTCGACGTTGTCTTCGACCTGGAGATTGCCGGGCGTCGTGGTGAGCTTGCCCATCGTTTCGGGCAGGGCTGCGATCGTGTCGTTGACCGGCCAGAGCGCCGTCAGGCCGGTGTTGAAGCCCCCCGTCCAGATCTGGCCGACCCGGCCGGAGTCGGCATCCCCGGGCAGCCAGTTGCCGCGCGAGATGAAGCTCGGGGAGTGGGATGTCTGGTTGAGGAACTGCGCATCCGAGGTGATGGCGGCGTTCCCGGGGAAGCGGGCCGTGCGGTTCCCCTTGTATTCGCGCGCGAAGCCCCACGGATCGGGCGGGATGTCGTCTTTCACGTGGAGGACCAGGTTGAGCAGCATCTCGGAAGACTCGTTGCCGGAGGCATCGCGGGCCTTGAGCCAGAACTCGTAGGGTTTATAGCCGGGAGTATTGTTCGCGTAGAATTTCGACAGTTGGATGGGACCGCCGTTGTTCAGGGTCGACAAGGCAACGGTGTAGTCCAGCGTGGCCCGGAAGGTTTTGTTCGAGGTGTCCTCGCTCCAGGAAACCACCGGCGCCGGGAGCCCGGTGCCCGGAGGGAACGCTCCGTAGCTGGGCTTGTAGGCGTTGCGGGCGAGCGTCACCTTGCGGCTCGCGGCGTCGATCCCGGCAACGTCATAGGAGAGCTGAGCCCCCCGGTTGGCCAGGTTGAAGACGGGCTTGAGGTTGTAATTGGCCGATCCGGCCTTGCCGTAATTGTTGTCGATGATCGTTTTATTCGTCGCAATATTTCCCGTCGTATACGCGACGTGGGGGGTGATGCCGGGAACGCCGTCCCAGGGATCGTTGTCCTCCACGCGGAACCGGATGCCGGTCGGATTGCCGTTGGTGCCGCTCGTCAGGGCGGCGCCGGCCAGGCCATACAACTGGACCGGGTTCGTCGATTTGAACGCGATCGACGGGGCGAGCGTGTCGGTGATGAGAACCTTGGCGCTGGCCGTGATCGTCAGCTTCTTGGGCAGGTTCGGCACCTTGCCGAGCAGCCGCTCGTTGCCGTTCGTGATGTGGAAAATCCGCATGTCATACAGGAACAGACGGCTCATCTCGATGACCAGCTCGGCCTCGAACGGGTCGGTCGGCGGCAGGCTGCTCGAGGTCGTGAAGTAGGCGAACCCCTTCGTCGGAACCTTCGTCATGTCCGAACCCAGGTCGACCTGGACGATCTTGGGCTTCCCGCCCGACAGGGGCGGGACGGGATACTTCAGGTAGGCCTCGATCGCATACGTCGAGTTCGGCGCCCACCGGATGTCGTCGCCCGACCGGATGAACCGGAACTCGGGATCCTGGTTCACGAAGTAGGAAAGCTCCTTGGGATCCATTAATTTATTCGCAAGCATATTATAATCAATGGCATTCTTGGCCAGGCTCAGGTCCTCGTGGAAGAAGATCGACTGCGAGGCGATATCCATGCGCCACCGGTACGGCGTGCCGACACGGATCCCGTGGAAGCCGCCGGACGGGTTCATCACGCCCTGACCCTGGGGATACCAGTTCAGCTCGCTCAGCGGGTCGTTGCCGGCCACGTCGCACCGCTGGATGCGGGCGATTTCCTTCGTGGGCGGCGGCGGCGGCTGGTCATCGCCGGTGACGACGACGGGCTCGACGGCATAGTATTCGCGGTTTTCCCCGCTTCCGAGAATGGTGCCGATGTACGTCGAGGCCGACGCGGTCATGAATTTGAAATCCGGCAGCGCCATGATATCGCCCAGGCGGCTTGTCGAAAGGTGGTGCATGGTTCCGGAGATGCTGGGGACGGCCTTCGTCTTCAGCTTGTAGGCCGCGCCGGGGTTGGCCATGAACTGGGTGATCGTCGTGCCGAACGGCAGAAGGCTGTAGTCATACCAGTCGTAATCCACCCGGCAGGTGACGATGAACTTGCCCTTGATCGGGGTGTAGAACCAGTGGAAATACGAGCCCGCGGCCCCCTGCTCCGACATCGGTTCGGGGGGGCAGACCGGGTGCTTGTCCTTGTCCTCGACCATCCAGGTCTGCCAGTAATACCGCACACTGCCGCCGACCGGCGTGGCCGTCGAGGGGTTCGGATCCTTGAGGGTCGAGACGAAGCCGCTCTGCCGGCCGTCCCCGTCGTAATCGGGATTCACGGTGGGGTTCTGGGCGCCCGTGGGAACGGGGTAGTTCTCGACCATGTAGAAATACAGAACGCGCGTCGACAGCGGCGATCCGTGACGTGTCGCGGTGTTCTGGTTCGTCGAGCGCTCGTTGGGGTCGTAAACGGGGATCTTGTCCCGGTAGGCGCCGATGATGTCGAGGAAGGACAACTTGTCCCGCAGGCTGTTCACATCCGGCGGCTTGGGGATGTTGATGACGGCGATCCGGCACTGACCTGGATCGTTGCCGGCGGCGTATTCCGAGAGAACGAAGGGGCCGATCGAGCCGCTCGCCGGGCTGGTCGTCCAGGAGGCGACGATCGGGGCGATGCCGGCATTCGGCATCGGGCCGGACTCCTTGAGCTGCTTCCAGCCTTCGGGGGTGATGCTGAGCTCGCGTGAGAAGATCTGGGTCGCGAACACGATGCCGCCCTTCGTGCCTTCCTCGCGGGGGGGCTCGCCTTCGGAGCTGATGCGGAACACGGTTTTCCGGTAATCCTGACGGAAGAAGAGACGGCCGGTCTGGAAGCCCTCGTCATTGACGTTGTCGGCCACCTCATAGGTGAACGCATCGTTGTTGGTCCATTTGGCGGTGATCTCGGCGGGAGTCAGCTTCGTGCCCGGGTAGGTCAGCCCGATGTACAGGTTGCCGTCGCCGTCCGCCTTGATGTCTTCGATCTTGCTGTTGGCGCTGGCGCCGATTGCCCCGAGAATCGAACTGATCGGAAACGCCGAGTTCTTGTGGGAACCCATCTCGTCGCGCTCGAACTTGTACACCATCTTCTCGGTCTCGTCGAAGGCGAACACGATGCCGCCCTTCTGGCTCCACTGGTTCGACACGGCGACGGCGGAGACCTTGACGCCCGCATCGTTGCCGCCTCCCGTCTTGATCCAGTTCTTGATGACCGAGTTGCCGAGACAGTAGAGGTAATCGCTGTTGGCATCCCGCATCGAAACGCCGAGCCACTGGGAGTCGGGCGCTTCCGCCCCGAACCCGACCGGATCCCCCTTGAGCACGTAATTGGTGCTTCCGGGGCCGGTCGTCGAGATGCTGTACCCGGACTTGCCCTCGGGCCGCGAGTAGAAGTAGGTGCGCGAGGTCGTGTTGCCGAACTTGTCGACGACGGGCATGAATGCGGAGCTGAACACCATCTTGTCGGATTTGATCGCCTCGTTGCCCGACGCGCCGCCGCACCCGTCGAGACAGCCGGCCAGCGTCGCGCGCTTGATGCTCATGTCATACGTCGTGGCGAACGTGTTCCCCGCCTGCTGCGAATACACCGTCGCCGTGGTGTTGGGCGCCCACTTGTAGAGCGTCCAGTCATACTGCGTGCCGGTCACCAGATCGGCGAACACCTGGTAGAACCAGCCGCAGCCCTTCACGTATTTCCAGCTCGAGTACCAGGCGCCGTTCGGAATCTCGTACCACTTTTTGCCGGGATAATACTCGAGCTGGAGTTTCGTGTTTTTATAGGCGGGCAGATACGATGTCGGGTTCGGGGGCTCCGATGTGAGAACCCCGGGGCCTGCTGATTTGAAACCGGACCAGGTGGAGCCGCCGCCGCCGCTGAGGATGCCTCGGCCCACGGGGCCTGTTCTATATACGTCGGTATTGTATCCCCAATACGCGCCGCGGTGATCCATGTGGATATACGAATGGCAGCCGCGATCGGCGGCCTGCTTGGTGACGGAGTCGTCGAGCACCTGCCGCTTGATCTTGAACCCCGCGCCGATCGTGTTCTGGTTCGGGGCCGAGAGCGTGAAGATGTTGCGCTGCAGATCGACCGAGATGTCCTGGATGTCGACCTTGCCGATCAGATACTGGGGAAACGACCCCTTGTTGAAAATCCCCTCCGGGTCGCTCAGCCGCCAGACGCCGCGGTAGTCTTTCTGCCCGGGAACCGGTGTGGCCGAGTTCTTGCCGATCAGCAGATACACCTCGCCGTCCCGCTTGTAGCGAGGATCCGAATCGGCCGTTTCGGCCCGGACGGCGGTTGTGAGGCTTCCCGCGATCACGAGAAGCACCGCCAGCCCCAGAGATTTCAGCAGATTCGTGTTCATGCGCTCTCTCCTCACTCACGGCTTCACCACGCCGGCACGACGGGCAGAACCCGGCCCGTACCATACGGCGCAAAGGACATGCCAGATTCGACGATGGACGGAATCACGGCTCCAGGGCCGCCTTGATGACGGCCGCCGCGATGTTCTGGTTGACGTTGTACCCGGCGAACAGCGCTGATAGCGCTTCTCCGGTCAGATCGACACCGCCGACGAGAATGTCGGTGTCCAGAAGCGCCGACTGAACGGGGGCGAGGATCCGGTCCCCATGCGCGAGCCAGTCCCGCGCCATCCCGGCGATGTTCTCGTAATACCCCGCCACGAAATCGTGGCTTCCCTGGATCTCCCGGGTGAAGGGCGTCGTAAAAATTTTCTGATAGCTCAGATCCGGGGAGAGGGGCGACTCGTCCACCCGCTTCAGGCTCCGCAGGCTTCGCTGAAAACCGGAGTTCAGCACGACCTGGAGGCCGCGCTGGGCGGCGATGCGCTGGACGGTCTGCCGGACCTCGTTCATGATCGAGGCGAACCGGGCTGCCGTTTCCTCGGGGGTCGTGTATCCCGGATGCAGAGCGAGATTGCGAAGGGTCTCGAGCTCCTCGGTCGCCACCGCCAGTTCCCCGCTGAGGGCGGTCAGCTTCGCCTGGTGCGATGTCTCCATCCGCATCCGGTCGATCTCGAACTGTTGCTGCTTCATCCCGGCCGGGCCGGTCGCGAGACCCACGAGACTGGCGAGATACCGGTCGTTGAGTTCGCCCATCGCACGGGAGTTGTTCCGGTGCAGCTCCGTCACTTTCGCCCGCAGCTCCCGCGTCTTGTCCTCGAGCTGCCGGACGCGCGTCTGCTGCTCCTGAAGCCGCTTCTGAACGGCAGCCGGATCACCCTTGCCCTTCTCGAGCTGGAATGCCCCCTTCTGGGCGTCATATCCCATCATCAGGGGGTGCAGCAGCACCAACACGCGGAAATCGACCTTGCCGATGACGGCACCGGCCCCGGGACGGGGCTGCCCAGGCGCGCTGCGCACCGGCACCAGCAGAGCGGCGATCAGCAGGCAGACGCAGAGGAATCTGACGGTTGGGTTCATGGTTCCACTCCTGGGTAGCTTCTCGTTCATTTAGCCATACTTCCGCGGAATGCTCAATGCTTTATCTCGAATCCATACTCGACAGCCGCGGAGGCGACGGCTGCCGTGATCGATGCCGGAACACCGTGTCGTTCATACAGCCGCCGGATCACCTCGGGAGTGATATCATCGCCGCCCGTGAGAACGAGGGGCCACGGCCGCACGGGAAGCAGCGGCTGGACCTCCGATCGCTGCGTCATCCGGATCCAGCGGCGGCTTCGCTCGTCAGGCGTCTGCGGATCGAGTTCCTCCTCCCGGCGGGTCAGCAGCCCGTTCAACACCTGCTGGTCGAGCTCCCGAAGCCCGTTGCCGAACGCCTGCCCCGAACGGTAGGAGATCGGGAACCCGAACGGCACCGGGATCGTGGTATTCAAGATCAATCGGTATTTCCCTTCGCGTCCCATGTCCTGAACCAGGCTCATGACCTCGTCGTCGATCTCCCCGAGCATTCGCCGGGTTTCTTCCGGGGGGGTGAGATCGGGGTGGGAAAGGGCGAACTCCGTCTCCAGCCGTGCATTTTCGAGATCGCGCGCCAGACGGTCCAGCTCGGCCAGCCGGTTCCGGAGGAGCGTTCCCGAGGCCGTTGCCTCGAACCGGACGTCGAGCTGCTGGAAACACTCCTGTTTCTGCCGGGTGACCTCGGTCGCCTGCCGGTCGAGCTCTTCGATGCGGGAACGCAGCTCCCGGCTCTGCGTGGAAGCAGTCCCGGACGACCGGATGAAGCCGAGCCGCTGGAAGTCGAACGCAGCCATGCGGGGATGAAGGCTGGCGGCCAGGCCGAGATTCACCTTGCCGATCCTGTCCGAAGCGGGCTCCATCGCAGGGAGTGCCGAGCAGGAGGCGAGACAGAGAGCGAGCAACAGACGGAATGACCTGTTCACGGGTGAGGAGCCTCCCCGGAATAGAGAATCGGTCGCTCCGTCGAAGGAAACAGCGGCCCAAGCAGCGGCGCCGACCGGATGACCTCCCGAAGGCGCATCAGGTCAGGCTGAATCGGATCATTCGGACCGTCTTTTTCGCCGGGCGGACGGATCTCCACGACCGGAGGGGCGGCCGGAAACCGGGGAAACCGGTTGAGGAGAATCGTGTCCGGAGCGCGGGAGCAGGAGGCAAGGAGATCCTGCACGAGGCCGCTGACCAGGGGAGTCAGGGAGTCGGCGTCCGGCGCGCCCCCGATGCGCATCAACCCCGTAAGAGCGTCGCGGCGTTTTTGAAGTTCCGCGATTCCAGCATCCGCTTCGCGAACCTCGTTCCAACCCGAAAAATCCGCACCGAGCGGATCCGAGGCGAGCAGAAGGGCCCCCGCCATTTCGCTCCGCCGACGCTCCACCGACGCCAGATCACGGTCAAGCGAGGCGATTTCGGATGCGATGGAGGCAGCCTCCCGCACTTCGCTCGGCGTCCCTTTGAATCTTCCGGTCTCCTCGTCGAACTGGCTCATCAGCGGGTGTTCCCGAAGCAGCCTGTCAAACTCCACGACGGAAAAATCCCCCGGGACACCGGGGAAGGGGAGAAGAATGTAAAAAATCAACGACATCTGTAAAAAAAGTGTACCGCGCTTCTTCATCATTCGGGCATCTCCGGGATCTCTCGCGACTCCGGAACATAGGCCGACGCCGGTCGGAGCTGGAGACGCCGTTGGGCGATCAGCGACTCGACGAGTTCCGGGTTGGAATACACCTCTCGGATCTGGCCCTCGATCGGATACGCGGAGAGCGAGAGAATCCGCCCGGGCACCGGATACTCGTAGAAGACCAGCGAGATCCAGGCCTTGCCGTCGGCTTCCCGGGCCCATGGCTGCGAAGCGAGACCGTGGATGGCCCGGATGCGCTTGGTTTCGTAAACGACGAGCTGGTGGCACCGGTTTCCCGATCGTCGATCCGAGAACAGGACCACGCGGAGGTTCTGGAGATCCGTTCCGAGAAGCAGCGGGGCCGACCCGCACGACGCGGGAAGTGGGCCGGCGGCGCCCGGATGGCGCAGTTCAGCCGAACCCGTTCCCGAGGCCGGTGACAGAAAGAGCGGCCGGACGATCTGCGGAGAAGAGATGACCTGCCATCCCGCTTCCGGCAGGAGGAGCGCGGGTATCAGGGTGAGAAGGCCGGTCAGAAGCGTCGGATCGGCCACCTGGAACACGCGGCTGACGGTTCCCTCTCGCACCTTTTCGCGGGCGATGTCCAGCTCGCTCAGCAACAGCAACGGGAATGACGGGGTGAACGAAAGGCGGGCACGGGGCTGCCATTCGTGCAGGGCCAGACTGCAGGCGACGGCCGCCTGAGAAGCCCACAGGAGGCTGATCAGGAAAACTCCGGCGATCCAACGGGTGCGTCGCATCGGGGGCGTCGTGTCCATTCTTTCTGGATGATATCCGAAACGAGCTGCAAGATGCATTCCAGCAAAATTCGAGAAGATCGATACACGAATGAAACCGGGGTGGTATAAATGGCATAGTACACGTATGGACAGATATTCCGAACGAGGACAACGCTTGCATCGATGGCTGGGAGGGATCCTCGCCGGACTGCTTGTCTGTGTTCTTTGCCGATGTCATGCGGCCCAGCCGGTGACGAATCCGGCCGGTCGGGCCTGGGAGGCGATCGAACGGGGGAACCCCCTCCATTACCCTGAGCCGGAGCGGAATTCGACCGCGACGGCGCCGGTCGAGCTGATTCCGGGGATGAAGATCGTGACGGCCCGCGGGAGCTGGGGGGTGATCGACACGGTGGGTGGCCTGATTGCGCTGTTTCCCGGGACGACCCTTCGCAGGAGCATCGATGAATACGATCTGGAGTCGGGCATGGTGCGGCTGATCGTGCGGCGCCGGCGGCTGCCGGTCGTCCTCGCGGCCGGCCCCTCTCGGATCCGGATCCGTGAGGGAAGCTGCCTTGCGACGGTTTCCGGCGGGCGGATGCTGTCGGGAACGGCAGAGCTCGCCGTCGGGAATGGTCCGGTGCGGCCGTTGTCCTCCGCAACCGTCTGGGGTGTGCCGCCGGCTTCGGAAACGCCCTCCATTCTTGCGCTTACCGCCATAGAGCGGGTCTGGTACTGCGCTGGCGCCCGGTTCTGGCGGGAAGCCGCAATGGCCGCGCTCGAAGCGGAGCGGCTGCTGGCGGTTGGTCCCGGCTCGATTGCCCTGCGAAGCCGGATGATCCAGGAGGCGATGATCGCGCTGGCGCATCTGGATGATGCCGCCGGAACCGGTCTGGCCCGGCGTGTCGCGGAGGCCGTCGGCCGTTTGCCGGAAGCCTGGTATGATGCGTTCGAACGGTGTCTGAGACTGGATGAAACCGTGATCGCCGGCCGGATGTACCAGATCTTTGCCTCCCTGAAAACACGACCGGCAATTGAAGACGTGCGTGATCTGATCCTGCGGCGGTTGATCGTCGGGAACCATGCCGAGCCGCTGCCGGATGCGGCCGGAACCGCTTCGGCCGTAGCTTCCCTGGCCCCGTTCTGGCAGGATTCCTGGACCTATCTGAGCCTGGTCTCGTGCTCGCTTCCGGTCGAGCCCGGACGCGTAACCGCCTATCTCGCCCCCGACCGGATCGACACCCTGGGGCCGCGGCTGTCCAGGCAACGAATCGAGTCCGTGGCACGCGGCTCGATCGATCGGCTCGAGCCGCAGGGGCTCTACCATTTGATCCGCGGCCTCTGGAACATCGGCCAGACCGATCGGGCCGCCCGGCTCTGCGACTGGTTCAACGCTCATCATGCTGCCACGCCATGGCTCGACCGTGCCCGCCGGTTTCTCGGCGTCGGCCGGTGACGACCGGCTGAGCGCATGGGACACGGCAGTGGGGATCTCGACCGGGACCTGATCATCCAGGTCCGGGAGGGGCGCACCGAGGCGTTCCGGCCCCTGGTGGAGCGCTACTGGGTGCGGGTGCGGGGAATCGCGCGGCGGATGCTCCGGGACGAACCCACGATCGAGGATATCTGCCAGGAAACGTTTCTGAAGGCCTTTGAAAAGCTGCATCAGTTCGATGCGAACCGGGAGTTCGCCCCCTGGCTGCTGCGCATCGCCGTGAACCTGATCGGTGAGCACTACCGGCGGCTCGGGCGCAGTCTGCGGTTGGTGCCCCTCGACGACGAGGCGCTGCCCGCCGCCCTGCCCGAACCCGGGGAGTGCGCCGTCAACCGGGTGACGATCGACCGGTGCATCGAAGGGCTGCCGCCCGGGTACCGCCTCCTGTTCGTTCTGAGGCATGGGCTGATGTTGAGTTACGAAGAGATCGCGCTGCTGCTGGACGAGCCCGTCGGCACGGTCAAGGTCGGGCTGTTCCGGGCCCGCGAACAGCTGCGACGGCTGTTCACCGATGCCGCCGAGGCCGGCGATGAAGGGGGAGACCGATGAACCCGAATCCGAAACCCTGCCATGAGCAGATCGACTTCCAGGCCTACTTCGACCAGCAGGCCACGCTGCCCGAGCGAACGCGCATCGAGCGCCACATCCGTCAGTGCGCCGCGTGCCGGGTCGAGTTCGACGTCTGGCGCGACCTGTTCGCCCGCCTGGGCGAGAGCTACGCTCTGAATGCCGCGGACCGGCCGGATGCGACCCGGCTCCAGGCCCTGTTCGACCGGCTTGCGGCCCGCAACAGCCCTTCCGGTATCCCGCCTCTGCCCGCCCAGACGCAGGCGGCCCAGAACTCGGTGTTCGGCGTCGTGGCCGAACTGATCCGTATGCAGCGCTGGCTCGCGGGGGGCCTTGCCCTCTGTTTCGTGCTGATGCTGGCGCTCGTCTTCCGCGATCGTGGTCTCCCGCATGCCCCTGCCGCCGCCCCGTCGGATGGCCTCGTCCGGCCCGCTCCGGCGCCGGCACCGGCGACCCGGGGCTTTTACACCTATCGCCTCTCCGCCCCGCCCGGGCAGACGCTGAGCCGTCTGGAACCGGCCGGCAGCGGACCCGACCCGCACGACGCGGGAAGTGGGCCGGCGGCGCCCGGATGGCGCGGTTCAGCCGGACCCGCCCTGCCATCCGAAGGTGCCCTCGAGCCCGGCGTCACCTACCGGGTGCCGCCCCTCGGCATCCTGTTCGTCGAGTTCCACGGGGAAAACCGCATCCAGTTCACCTCCCAGGCCCGATTCCTGCTGACGGCCACGGGAACCCGTCTCCTGAGCGGCCAGGTGACGTGCGATCTCCGCTCCAGCGGCAACGGCTTCGAAGTCACGACCCGGGCCGGCACGGTCATGGGGCTCGGCGGCCAGTTCCTCGTCGAGGAGCGGCCCGCCTCCAGCCGGATCACCCTCGACGCGGGCGCAGTCCGGATCGGAACCCGGCGGCTGAGCGTCACGATGGACTCGCCCGGCTCCCGGTTCCTCATGGCCGACGGCTCGATCCGCCTCGATGCCGGCGACAACCAGCCCCGGCCCATCGCCGGCGCCGCCGGCCTCACCCCGGCCGAGTAGCTTCCCAAAACCACCGGAAAAGAAACGCAGGTGCGGGCCGGGGGCTCGCACCTGCGTGGGATGACGGGAAACGACTCAGGCCGTCTTTTCCTCGGCCATTTTATATATCGTTTGATATGGTTCTTTGCGCTCGACCGTCCGCTCGGTGATGATGACCTTCTCGATCTCGGGGTTCGACGGAACCTCGTACATCAGGTCGAGCATCATCTCCTCGAAGATGCGGCGCAGGCCGCGCGCGCCGGTGTTCTGCTTGATCGCCTTGCGCGCGATCGCCTGCAGGGCCGGCGGGGTGACCTCGAGATCGACGCCTTCCATCCGGAGCAGGCGCTGGAACTGCTTGGTCAGGGCATTCTTCGGCTCGGTGAGAATCCGGACGAGATCCTCCTCGATGAGCTGGTCGAACGTCGCAACGATCGGGACGCGGCCGATGAACTCGGGGATCATGCCGAACTTGAGCAGGTCTTCGGGCATGATCTGCGCGAGCAGATTGTTGATGCGCTTGTCGCGCCGGGCTATCGGCGTGCTGCCGAACCCCAGGGACTTGGTCCGGGTGCGCCCCTCGACGATCTTCTCGATCCCTTCGAACGAGCCGCCCATCAGGAACAGGATGTCCTTGGTGTTGATCTGGATGAACTCCGAGTGCGGATGCTTGCGGCCGCCTTGGGGCGGCACGTGCGCGATCTTGCCCTCGAGCATCTTCAGAAGCGCCTGCTGGACCCCTTCCCCCGAGACATCGCGGGTGATCGACAGGTTTTCGCTCTTGCGCGCGATCTTGTCGATCTCGTCGATGTAGATGATGCCCTTCTCGGCCTTCTGCACGTCGTAGTCGGCGGCGCGCAGCAGGTTCAGCAGGATGCTCTCGACGTCCTCGCCGACGTACCCGGCCTCGGTGAGGGTGGTCGCGTCGGCGATGCAGAACGGCACGTTCAGGAGCTGGGCGAGCGTCTGGGCGATGTGGGTCTTGCCTGAGCCGGTGGGGCCGAGGAACAGGATGTTCGACTTCTGCACCTCGACGTCGTCCCGTCGGCCGGGCGTCTTCGCCAGCGCCAGCCGCTTGTAGTGGTTGTAGACGGCAACCGCCACGATCTTCTTCGCGCGCTGCTGACCGACGACGTACTGGTCGAGCACGTCGACGATCTCCCGGGGCTTGATGATGCCCTTCAGCTCGTGCGTCTGGTCGTCATCGACCTCTTCCACGATGATGTCGTTGCACAACCCGATGCACTCATCGCAGATGTACACCTCAGGACCCGCGATCAGCTTGCGGACCTGGTCCTGGCTCTTCCCGCAGAAAGAACACCGGAACTGGGGGCTCTTAGACAGCATGCTTACTCTCCGGCCGTTTTGGCGGTTACTGGCTTGCGTTGTACGACTTCGTCGATAATGCCGTATTCCTTGGCTTCCATGGCCGACATGAAGAAGTCACGGTCGGTGTCTTTCTTCACGCGCTTGAGAGGCTGGCCCGAGTGGTGCGCCAGCATGTCGTTGAGCTTTTCCTTGATGCGCAGGATCTCGCCGGCCTGGATCTCGATGTCGCTGGCCTGGCCCTGCGCACCGCCGAGCGGCTGATGGATCATGATGCGCGAGTTGGGGAGGGCGTACCGCTTCCCGGCCGTGCCGGCCGCGAGCAGAACCGCGCCCATGCTGGCCGCCTGGCCGATGCAGATCGTGCTGACGTCGGGCTTGATGTACTGCATCGTGTCGTAGATCGCCAGACCCGCGGTCACGACGCCGCCGGGGCTGTTGATATACACCGATATGTCTTTCTCCGGGTCCTCGGATTCGAGGAAGAGAAGTTCGGCGATGATGAGGTTGGCCATGTGGTCCTCGATCTCGCCGCCGATGAAGATGATGCGGTCCTTGAGAAGACGAGAGTAGATGTCGTACGCGCGTTCGCCACGACTGCTCTGCTCAATGACGATCGGTACCAGCGTCACTGTGCGTTATCCCCCTTGTTGAATTCGGCTTCTTTGACCATATCGTAATGAACCGCGTTGTTCTTTAGCAAAAACTCGCGAATCTGCCGGTCGCGGATCGTATGGCGGAGATTTTCCTCGCCGTCACCCTTGGAAAGGTGCTCCATCAGCTTGTCCACGGTCATGCCGTAATCGGAAGCCCGCTTTTCGACTTCGGCCCGGAAATCGGCATCCGACACTTCGATCGTCTCGCGCTCGCCGATCTCGTCGACGATCAGCATGACCTTCGTCTCGAACTCTGCCTTCTCGCGGAACTCCTCGCGGAACGCCTTGTAATCCTTGTTCGAGCGCTTCAAAAACTCGGCCAGGCTGCTGTTGAACTGGCGCCAGCGGCGGTCGATGTTCGACACGAAGTAGTCGATCGTGCGCTCGACCATGGCGTTCGGCAGATCGACGTGGGTCTTGCCGACGACCTCTTTCAGGATCGCATCGACCGCGCGCTCTTCGCCGTCCTTCACTGAATGCTCTTCGAGGTCCTTGCGGATCTTGGCCTTCAGCTCGTCGAGCGTCGAAAACTCACCGACTTCCTTCGCGAACTCGTCGTTCAGCGCGGGCAGGGTCGGGCGGGAAATGCGTTCGAGCGTCACGGTGACGTCGAGGGTTTTTCCGAAATATTTGGAATCTTTCTCGGCGTCGGTATTGGCTTCATACGTGAAGGTGCGGGTCTCGCCGTTCTTCATGCCCTTCATCGGAAGATACATGCGGTTGTCTTCAGTGAACTTGTGGTAGCCCTTCTCTTCGGACATCTCGGCATCTTCGGCGCCGTCGCAGGAGACGACGATCTTGCCCATGAAATAATCGCCGAACTGGAGTTCGCCGTCTTCGACGGGAACGGTCTTGCTGAACTGCTCGCGGCGCTGCTCGAGCACCTTGCCGATCAGCTCCTCGTCGACCTCGAGACGCTTCACCGTGACGGTGTGGCCGCGATAGCCGATCTCGCCGAGCTTCGGGCGGACGTCGAACGTCGCCTTGAAGGTGAACGGCTGGCCTTCTTTCAGGTTGGACTCTTCGATGGAGAAATCACTGACCGGGTGCAGCTTGGTCTGCCGGATGGCGTCAGGGTAGACCTGGTTGACGAGCTCTTCCTCGACCTGCTCGCGGATCGCGTCGGGGCCGATGAACTTCGCCAAGACGGGGCGCGGGGCCTTGCCGGGGCGGAAGCCGGGGATCTTCACGCTGTGGGCGGCGCGCTGGAAGAAGTGGTTGTAGGCGGCCGAAACCTGCTCTGTGCCCACCTCGACGGTCAAAGCGACCTTGTTGGGGCCGATTTCCTGAACCTGTGTCTTGAGCTGCGTGGACATGGATCTGTAACTCCTTCAAGAGAAATAAAAAAGAGCGGGAGACGGGACTCGAACCCGCGACCTCCTGCTTGGAAGGCAGGAGCTCTACCAACTGAGCTACTCCCGCTTGCATGCTTGCTTTGCGAAGGGCGGGACTTGAACCCGCACGGTGTGAACCACCAGATCCTAAGTCTGGCGCGTCTGCCAGTTCCGCCACCCTCGCACGCTGTTGCGCACGCGCGCTCAACCATATTACCAGAAGAGAACGGAGAAGGCAACCCCCTGCCAAACTTCAGGAAATCAAAACGACCATTACCACAGAAACCACGATGAACACAGAAGTTTCGAGGCGTAGTGGCGCATCGCGATGCGCCCGTGTATTTCCTGTGACATGATGTTTCCCGAAATCCGGGATGAATATCTCGTCATGGCCGAGCCGGGCGGTTCGTGAACCGCCCCTACGGGATGGGGCAATGGACACTGGGGTGTAGGGACGGGTTTGAAACCCGCCCTGCGGCGCACCTGGTATTGATCAGGCGGGCTTTTTCGGGGCGGTTGCGGTGGGCAGGGCTGGCCGGGGAGGTTGGAATGGAAGCGTGAGCCGGAAAGCCGAGCCCTTCCCCGGTTCCGATTCGACGCCGGCTTCGCCCTGGTGAACATGGGCGATCTGCCTGACGAGGGCGAGGCCCAGCCCGGTGCCGCC
>JAKQOH010000038.1 GCA_029565415.1 Candidatus Rifleibacteriota bacterium
GCGTTCTACCTGATGATCCAGTTCCCCGGCATCGAGGACATCAACGACTTCGCGCTGTTCCTGCTCGAAAAGTTCAATATCGGCACCGAAACGGTCTGCGTGACGCCGGCCATGAGCTTCTACCAGACGCCCGGCCGCGGAGCGAACGAGGTCCGGCTCGCCCTCGTCGTCGACCCCGAAAAAATCAGGCGCAGCATCTTCATCATCGCCGAAGCCTGCAAGGTATACAAGGCCCGCATCAGGAACCACCAGGGCCTCCACGCCCTGGCCTGAGCGTAAGGCGACGCCGTGTGCGGGCGATTCAGCCTCATCGCGACCTGGCAGTCTCTCCTCGACGCGATGAAGGCCGAACCGCCCGTTCAGTATACCGCAAGATATAATATTGCTCCGTCGCAGCCCGTTCTCCTGCTTCGGCGCAACGCATCGACCGGCTCCCGCGAGTTCGCGCACGCCCTGTGGGGATTCCTCCCTTCCTGGACCGACGGGAAACCAGCAAAGCCTCTGATCAACGCCCGTTCGGAAACGGTCGCGACGAAGCCGGCATTTCGAGCGGCATTCCGGCGCCGGCGCTGTCTCGTTCCCGCCACCGGTTTTTACGAATGGAAGTCCGAAGGCGGAAGAAGGAAACCGTGGTATTTCCAGATGCGCGACGGCAGGCTGTTCGCTTTCGCGGGCTTGTGGGAGACGTCGGTTACGCCGGACGGGGGAGAGATCGACAACTGCACGATCCTGACGACGTCACCGAACGATCTCGTCGCACCCGTCCACGAACGCATGCCGTGTATCCTCCCGCCTGGATCCTGGCCCGGGTGGCTCGGAACCGGCGAGGAACCGGTCGGAGCGGGCGAGATCGATGCGCTTCAGAACATGCTGAGCCCATTCCCTTCGGAAACGATGATCGGAACGAGAGTCTCCGCCACCGTAAACTCGGCAACCGCCGAAGGCCCCGACTGCATCGCCCCGCCTGGCCCCGATACGCCGCTGCTGCCGCTCTGATGAGGAGGCACGTGAAAGCCCGAAACGATACTTCGACTCCTACGATAGGAGGCGAAACCCCGAGACATTGGACAACAGGGCGCCAGACAAGATATGTTCATAACGATCTCCGAAACGGATAATGATATGACATCACAGATGTTATATTGCTTTCTTTTCATGAAATGCTGCCCGGTAGCCTCGGACTACCTCACCCACGAATGGGAGAATGGCGATGGAAATTCTCTTGAATTTTATTATCCGGAATGTCTGGAAGCGGGGGGAAAACTATGAAGCTCTCAAGGTCTTGAACCGAGACAAGACAAGCCAAAGTGACGGTCTCATTCCCCTCGAACCGTATCCGAACTGGTTGGAAGGAATCCTGCAGGTTCTGCTGTTCTTCTTTGGGATCTGCCTCGTCTTCTCAGTGTTTATCGAATATGGCGAGAAGGGGTTGTCGCAATTGTTCTTCTGGTTCCTGGGGGGATTCGGATCAATCTGCTTCGTTATCCTGGTTATGCTTTTCAACACCGATTCCCGGTATGTACTCGACATGAAGGCCAAGCAGGTCAACTATGTATTTACCTTCTTCACATGGCGTTGGGTCACGCCGGTCACCGTCTTCTCCAATGTCTTGTCCATTCAGCTCGATGCCGAGAGGGTTGACAATAAGGCGTTAGGAGATTGGCAGTATCGCCTCACCCTTGTAAAGAAGACCTCCGAACGCGTTTTCCTGACGCGGCCTGTGTTTAACTCCTGGGTTCTGCGCGACATCGGTGAGATGATTGCCCAAGCTATCCAGTGTCCCTACCGCGACGGCAAACAGAATGAAAATCCTCTGTTCATGGGAATGTTCTTTCAATAACCCCTGATTTTCGACCGATACGCTAAAATGCCAATGAGTTTGAGGTTTTAAACTGCCCCGAATGTGTAACTGGTTATTATTGCGGGACGAGCAAAGCTGGGTGAAACCAGCTCCTACTGTTGATGCGCAACATTCTGTCGAGGGGGCGGTTATGCGAACGGCGGGGCATACGGATACCATGTGACGCGGGATAGCTCGAATTTAAAGG
>JAKQOH010000053.1 GCA_029565415.1 Candidatus Rifleibacteriota bacterium
GGGCTGGCGACGATCCCGGCGATCCAGCCGGCCACGGCGCCGACACCGGCCGCGATGGCTCCGCCGACCGCTCCGAGCGCACCGAGAATGCCGCCGCCGACCGCGGCGACCCCGCCGACGACGGCCGTGCCGATTCCGGCAATGCCTCCGGCTGCGCCAACCGCACCGGCAACCGCGGGAGCGGCAAGGACGATGCCTGCGCCGAGGGCCGCGCCACCGGCGAGACCGACGGCAACGCTCTTCTTGTCGAGGGCGGCGTGAGCCGGAGCCGGCTGGAACACCGCGAAGTCGACAACCATGAGCAGCGAGAGGACGATGCAGATCGCCGAACTGAACATATTCCGCTTTTTCATACGCGAACCCCCCTGATAATCACGTTTTGGAACGGTACCCTGCGATAGATTTATCTCAAGTGTAATGATCGAACGGGGGGGCGTCAAGGGACCGGTACCCGAAAATACGTGGAATTTTCATCTCCCGCGTCTTGCATGGCCGCCCAAGGACTGATTTGCAGGGACGGAACGAGAGAATTATAATGGGCGGACACGAGAGAAACCGAAGATCTCTCCATCTCCCATTCCGGAGGAACCCATGTTTCTTGACAAGCGCGAACACGTCGAAGTCCCCCTGCCGGAACAGATCGACGTCGCATTCCATATTCTCAACTATAATCAAGGCCTGGTCCAGTTCGCCGACAGCAAGGCGAACGCGCTGCTCCTGATCAACTCGATCTTCATCGCCGCCCTCACGCCGTTTCTCGACCGGTTCGCCCGCACCTCGCTCACGACCGGCATCGCGGGGGCGTTTTTCCTGTTCAGCATCATCTCCATCCTGTTGTCGCTCGGCGTGATCATGACCCGCACCGGCAGCATCGTCGAGAACCGCTCGAAAACCCTCGTATTTTACGGCCACATCGTCGAGAACAACTCTCCCGAGGGGTTCGTTCACGAGTTCTCGAGCGCCGAGGCGAAAAAATTTCACGAGTCGATTCTCGCGAACATCTACACCGTCGCGAAGATCGCCTCGTCGAAGTTCTCGATCTACCACCAGGGCCAGACGATGACCCTCATCTCATGCCTGCTCTGGATCCTCGCGATCCTGTCCCTCGCGTTCGTCTGACCGCCGCTCCGGATACGCCTCGCGGAGCAGGTCGGCGAGAACGGTGAACCGCGCCTGGACCTTGTCGTTGCGCACGGCGATCCAGAGGGCACGCTTGTTCCCCATCAAAACCAGGGTCTTTCGGGCACGCGTCATGCCGGTGTACAGGAGATTGCGCTGGAGCATGACGTAGTGCTGGGTCGAGGCGACCAGCACCACGGCCGGGTATTCGCTGCCCTGGGACTTGTGGACCGTGATCGCGTAGGCGTGTGACAGGTCGAGCAGGTCGGCCGGCTGGTAGACGCGCTCCCCCTGCGGAAACTCGACGACCAGCTCCTGGTCCTCGGTCTCGATGCCGCGCACGATGCCGATGTCGCCGTTGAACACGTCGAGATCATAGTTGTTCTTCTGCTGGATCACTTTGTCGCCGACCCGGAACACCCGATGCATGTGCGTCAGCTCGGCCTTTTCAGGGGAAGGCGGGTTCAGTGTCTCCTGCAGCACGCGGTTGAGGTTCGCCGCGCCCAGCGTTCCGCGGTTCATCGGCGTCAGCACCTGGATCTCCTCGATCGGGTGGTAGTGACACCGCTTCGGCAGGCTGTTTCCGACGACATTTTTCAGCAGGGGAAGCGCCTTTTCCGGCTCCCCGGCTTCGAGGAAGTAACAGTCGGTGCGGGTCTTCCCGTCGGGCGCGAGCAGGATCGGCATTTCCCCGCCGTGCACCCGATAGGCGTTGCGGATGATCAGCGACTCCTCGGCCTGCCGGAACACCGTCGCCAGCCGGATGACGGGCACGACGCCGGATTCGATCACCTGGCGCAGCAGCAGGCCGGGGCCGACCGACGGCAACTGATCGGCATCTCCGACGAGAATGAAGGCGGCCTTCGGCGGCACGGCCCGGAGCAGGGCATGAAAGAGGCTCATGTCGATCATCGAGGCTTCGTCGACGACGAGCGTGTCGCAGGGAAGCGGCTTTTCCTGGTTGTACCGGAATCCGCCCTCCTGCGGCGAGAACTCGAGCAGCCGATGGATCGTTTTCGCCTCGTGGCCGCTCACTTCGGCCAGCCGCTTCGCCGCGCGGCCCGTCGGGCTGGCGAGCTGGACGCGCCGGCCCAGGCGCAAATGCGCCTCGACGAGGGTGCGAAGCGTCGTCGTCTTGCCGGTGCCGGGGCCGCCCGTAATGACCAGAAACCGCTCCCGGAGCGATGTTTCGACGGCAAGCGCCTGGATCTCGGTGAGCGTGATACCGGCCTGCGTCGTCGCGGCATCGAGGGCGTCGAGGATGGTCTGCCGGTCCGTCGTGGCGGGCTTGCGGAGGAACGGGGCCAGCCGCTCGACGACGCCCGACTCGTCGCGCCAGGCGAAGGTGAGATAGACACAGGACGTGCCGTGATGGTCACGCACCACGATGCGCCGCCCGGCCTCCTGAGCCGCGATCGCATCCTCGATGGCCTTCGGCGCCTCGACCTGGAGAATCTCGATGCTGCGCCGGACCAGCTCCTCGCGCGGCAAAAAGAGATGGCCCTCGTCGAGCGCGGCGTTCAGGACGAACAGCAGCCCCGCCTCGAGCCGACGCGGGTCGGCTCCCGTGATGTTGAACTCGGCCGCGATCTTGTCGGCCGTCTTGAAGCCGATGCCCCGGATTTCATAGGCCAGCATATACGGATTCGCGGAAACCTTCGCGATCGCGTCCTGGCCGAGATTCTTGAAGATGCGAACGGCGTAGGCGGTCGAGATCCCGTGCCCCTGCAGGAAGATCATGACGTCCTGAATCGCCTTCTGCTGGCGCCACCCCTCGATGATCCGCGCGCTGCGCACGGGGCCGATCCCTTCGCACTCGGCAAGCCGGTCGGGCTGGCTCTCGATCACGTCGAGCGTCTCTTTCCCGAAGACGGCCACCAGGCGCTTGGCGGTGACCGGGCCGACCCCCTTGATCAGGCCCGAACCGAGATACTTCTCGATACCCCGAACCGTTGCGGGCTTGAGGGTTGTATAGCGAAAGGCATGGAACTGCGGCCCGAACTGAGGGTGGCAGGTCCAGGTGCCGTACACCCGCAACTCCTCGCCGGGATTGACGGCGGAAAAGCTGCCGACCACCGTCACCCCTTCGGGGTGGCTGCGCGAGCTCGTCCGCAGCACGGAATACCCGTTCTGGGGGTTGGTGTAGGTGATCCGTTCGACGATGACCGTCAGGCACTCGTGTTCCACCCGGCCATCATAGCAGAGGACGGGCGCCTGTGAAACTCTCCGGCGCGGCTTCCGCTTCCGACGCGTGTGGTGTCTCGGTCTCCCGATGGTATAGACTGGTAGCATCACCCCCCGAAAGGAACCCATCGTGACCGGGATCGATCTCTTGCTGTTCTGTCTGTTGCTCGCCTGCTCGGCCTTTTTCTCGGGCACCGAAACGGCCCTGACCGCCGTTTCGGAAGGGCGTCTGCTGAGCCTCGCCGATGCCGGCAACCATCGGGCCAGAGTCGCGCTCGAATTGATCCGCAACCGGGGGCGCACGATCGGCGGCATGCTGGTCGGGAACAACATCGTCAACACCCTGCTGGCGGTGTTCGCCACCAACCTGTTCGACAACCTGATCCCGGCCGGCTCGGCGCCGGCCTGGGTTGCCCCCGCGCTCGCGTCGGTGCTCTCGATCGTCTTTCTGCTGATCGGCGGGGAGGTCGTTCCGAAAAACCTCGGCCTCGCTTTCCAGAACACCTGGGTTCTGTGGGCGGCCGTCCCCTGCAGGTGGTTTCTCACCCTCATCAGCCCGGCCGTCTGGATCCTCAATGTCCTCAACAGAGGGCTGCTGGGCCTGCTCGGGAAGGGGCAGGCCCAGGCGGAACGCACGATCGACGATCTTCTCGCCATGATCAAGCTCAGCCAGAAAGTCGGCCTGATCGACCCCATGGAACTCGATCTGGTGCGCAAGGCGCTTGTTCTGAACGAAAAAACGGCGCGCGAGATCATGACGCCGCGCTCGGCGATCTGCGCGGTTCCGGACACGGCCAGTCTCGACGAAATCCGCGAGGCGTTCGATCGCGAGCAGTACAGCCGTCTGCCGGTGTTCCACGGTCATCTCGACCAGGTGACCGGCGTGCTGCACGTGAAGGAGCTCCCGCCCCAATGCAGCAACGCGGAGTTCGACCTGAAAAAGCACCTGCGGCCGCCCCTGATCTACCCCGAAACCCTCGTCATCGGCAGGATTCTCGAGGGGATGCGCCAGAGCAAGAATCATCTGGCGGTGCTCGTCGACGAGTTCGGCTCCACCTCCGGCCTGATCTCGCTCGAAGACATCGTCGAACAGATTTTCGGCGACATCAGCGACGAGTTCGACCAGGCCTCGGCCCCACGCATCCAATGGCTCTCATCCGACCGTTTCGAGGTGGAGGGCCGCACATCGATCACCGAAATCCAGGCACACCTGGCAGCGCGCAACCTGCCGCTTCTTCCCGAGAAAGCCGTCGCCGGCGTGGTCTCCATCGCCGGACTCATGCAGAAGGAACTGGGCGCGGTTCCCGCCCCGGGCGCCGCAACGATGATCGGCACCTACCGGTTCCGCGTGAACCGGGTCAGGGAACGGGAAATCGTTTCTCTCAAGGTCACACGCATGACCGGCACTTGACCCGAAGGGGAGGCCCCGGGAGCTTTCCGTTGACAGGCGAAGCCGCGGATGATAGGCTGAAACCCGCATGAGATCGTCATTTGCATCGTTGGTGCACCGTTTTGCCACACCGGCCGCCGCCGCGGTGCTGTTCCTCCTGTCCTGGATCTGGCTCGCCGTCTCCCTCCCCTCGAACGGGGAGACGCCGAATTTCGACATCGTTTTTTCCCCGCCTTCCCGGCTGGCCCCTGGCGACACCCCGGAAATAGCGTTGTATGCGGTTCGGCGCACGCCTCCCGTCCCCGTCACCGGCCTCGGTCTCGAACTGTGGGTTCGCCCGGCAGGCCACCGGGAGGCGAAGCCGCAACGCTTCTCCACGACGGAAAAACGGCCCGGCCAGTATGTCGCATCGGTGAAACTCCCCGAGACGCTGAACGACGATCCCCTCGAAATCGCCGTGTACCGCTCGGCCGAATGCAGACAACCGATCGCGGTGTTCCCGGTCACCGTTTCGCGGCCCGTCGCCGTTGCGGCCGTCCCGCCCGCGCGCCACGTGAGGGCCGGCGGCTCCGGGGCCTTCAGGCTTGCCGCCATCGATCCCGTCACGACGCAGGGGTTGCCGCGCGTGCCCATCCGCTGCCGCATCACGACACCGGACGGGTTCCGCACCACGAGCCGCCCCGTTTTCACGAGCTTCGACGGCACGACGGAGTTCCCCTTCCGCCTGCACCGTCACAGCCCCCCCGGCGAGTATCTGTTCGAGTTTTCGAGCGGCCGTCGGTCGCTCCTCTTCCGTCTCCCCGTCTCCCCAGCGCTGCCTGGCGTCGCAGCTCTTCGGGAACTGGCCGCGAATCTTGGCCCGGCCCTTCCGGTGCCCGTTCGCGCCCTGCTTCGTGCCACCGTGCCTTCGAGCGTCGCCGCCGAGGCCTGGCGTCTGCGCCTTCCCCGGCAACCCCGGTCGGCTTTGCGCTGGGTGCGGGTGAAAGGCAGAACGATCCGGGCCGGGTTCGCGATCGAGGGGCACCGCATGGGCGTCATCGAGGTCTGGATGCGTGACCGGCTTCTCCACTCGACGTTGTGCACGCGGGCAACGGGAACCGTCGAGATCACGTTCAACAACCCCCTGCCCCGCACGACCCCTCTGAAAGTCCGGTTGTGGCAAAAAAAGCGGCGCCAGGTCTGGTCGGATGAGACCGTGATCGCCCCCGCCGCGCTCACGGATCCCGCCGCCGCACGGTTCCGCGATCTCGCGGAGCGCTGCCTTCCCGCCCCCGAGCCCGTGCTGTCGAGGCTCTTCACCCCTCTTTCCCCTCCCGTGCTGATCGGTGGCGCCACTCCCCCGCCCGGTCGGCTCGCCCAGGTTCTTCTCCTTCTCGGGGAAACCAGCCTTCTCTGCCTTCCCTGGGCATTCCTGATCTGCCTCCTCCTTCCTCTCGCAGGTCGCTTCCTGCGCGACCAGGACCGGGCAGTTTGCATCCAGGCATCCCGCCTCTTCCTGCCCGTGACGGCCGCCTTGCTCCTCGTATTCTTCGGGGTTCTCCGACACCCCTCGCTGTTCCTGGAAGCCCCCGCACCCTGGATCTGGCTCGCCCTGCTTGCCGGGGCCGGCGCCGCCCTCGCCAACGCGCCCCATCACAGTCTCGCCGACGATTTCCGCCGTTTCGTGGTGATCCTTCAGATGCCCGTCGCCGCGCTGGTCCTCCAGAGCCTCGCCGGCACCTGTCTCATACCGGACCAGTCCATCGTCAACCTGGTCGTTCTGGCCATTCTGGCAGCCGTCATGACGGGTATCACCCTGCACCGGCTCGGCCACCTCGCCACCGCCCTCCAACCGGCAGACATGCTCGTGGCTTCGCCATCGGCCGCGATCCAGCGGGCAATGGATCTTCTGACCGGCTACGGCTGGAAATCCGCCGTCGCCGCACCGGTCCTGCTGGCCCTGCTGTTCTTCGGCATTCTGAAGCTGCACACGCACCTCACCCCGCCGGGCTCCCGCTTGGCCGAAGACCGCTCCCAACGCACCTGGAAGCCAAAAAATCCCCTCCCCACCCGCGGAAACAACCTGCAGTTCGTTCCGGTCCGACCGGCGTCTGATATCAGCGCAGTCACAGAGCCGGGCTCCGAGCTTTTCCAGATCGACCAGCCGAGGGGCATCCGCTCCCGGTTCCTCCTCCTGAGAGGCGGGCAAGCCTGGTCAGGCCGGAAGATCCAACGCATCACCGTCTTCACCGGGCATCGCGAGTTCCTCGACCAGTGGATCGCATCGCTCCGCACCCTCCGCACCTCCCTTTGGACGATCTGCCTCGAACTGGGCGCGCGCGCAGTGCGGTTCCGCCACCTGGAGCCCGTCGCCCGGCCGGCCGAGCGCACCCGTATCGAGGCCTGCCTCGTCGTCCTCGGCCACATGCTGTCCCGTGAGGTCCAGATGGGGAAAACCCTCACCCGGACCCGCCGGGATCTCCTGCTCGACACGCTGAAGGCACTCGGTTCCTGTATCGCCATCGACCCGGCGTTGCGCCAGGCCGTCCTTGCCCTTCCGGTCGTGCCCGCCTCCCTCGACGAACAGGATCCGGTCCACGGCCTTCCGGAGCACGCCCTTGCCTCCTCCCCCGCACGGCTCCTCGACGCCGTCGCTCCGGCCCTCCGGCCGGGGGGCTCGCTTCTGATCGAATCGGATACGGGAAGCCGGGTCTCGTTCCCGGTCCGCCAGGACACACTGACACTCACCCGGGGTTCCTCATTCCGGGAGGATTTCGAGATCACACGCCTCGAAGCAGGCCGCGACATGCCCCTCCTGCTCGAACTCGCGTTCACTCCCTGATCCCCCTTTTTCCGGGCCACCACGGCAATCGATCCACAGATGCCGCAAATCGGCCGCCCCTGGTTCACGAGGGCTGGAATGCGGTATACTTGGGAAAATTCACCTCAGAGCAGAACCGATGCCGACGCTCCCGCTGCACACCTTCGAAACCACACGAGACCTCATCATGGCCGCCGCGGCAACCCATGCGATGCCGCCCGAGTCCATTCCTCTCGACCAGGCTCTCGGCCGCATTCTCGCTGCCGATCTGTCGGCTTCCGAAGACCTTCCGATGGCCGACAACTCGGCCATGGACGGCTACTGCCTCCGGCATGCCGACGCCGCCGGGGCCCGCCCCGACGCCCCCGTCACCCTGCCTCTCGTAGCCGGCATCGACGCGGGCCATCCGCTCGAAACGCTTCCCGAGGGCCACGCCGCGTATATCGCCACGGGCGGTATGATTCCGGCTGGGGCCGACGTGGTCCTGAAGATCGAGGACGCCACCCTGACCCCCGATACGGGAAATCTTGTCGTGAAAAGTCTCCCTCCCGTCGGCACCTTCATTCGCCGCCGGGGCCGTGACCGGCGCCGGGGCGATCTGGTCCTGTCCCGGGGTGAGCGGCTCGCCCCGGGACAGGACCAGATCGCCCTCGGCGTGGCCGCCTCGCTCGGCCGGATGGCCGTCGAGGTCGCCCGTCGGCCCCGGGTCTGCATCCTGACCTCGGGTGACGAAGTCGTGATGCCGTTCGAAACGCCGAAACCCTGGCAGGTTCGCAACTCCAACGCAACGATCCTGCAGGCGTTCGTCCGAAGCGCCGGCGGGGAGCCGCTCGATCTGGGCATCGTCCGGGACGATCCGGAAGCCGCCATCGCGGCTCTCGGGGAAGCCGCGCGTCTCGGCGACGTGATCGTCACCTCGGGAGGCATCTCGATGGGCCGGTGCGACCCGTTCGTCACGGCCCTCGAACGCATGAACGCGCCTCTCGACGTGCGGGGGGTGCTGATGAAGCCCGGCAAACCCCTCACGTTCGGTCGCATCCACGGCAAGCCGTATTTCGGCCTTCCCGGCAACCAGGCCTCCTCCGCCGTCACGGCCGAACTGTTCCTCCGCCCGTTCCTCGCGCGCCTGTGCGGCAGCCTGCGGCCCGATCACCGGCTCGCGATGCTGCCCCTCACCCGCGAACTGCAGAACCGCACGGGCCGCGACGATTTTCTGCGCGCCCGCCTGGTGTCGACCGCAACCGGTCCGGCGGCCGAGCCGCTCGGGCACCAGGATTCCCATCTTCTCTCCTCGCTGCTGGGCGCCGATCTGCTGGCCCGGCACCCCGTCGACAGGCCCCTGCTCGCCGCCGGCGACCTTGTCGAATGTCGTTTCATCGGATGAGGCTTCACTGATGCTCGCACCGTTCCAGATTCCCGACACGCTCGCCATGGACATCGGCACCGGCACCAAGGACGTGCTGCACTTCTCCGCCAAACACACCCTCGAGAACAATCTCAAGTTCGTCGTCCCGACCCCGGCCCTGGTGATGGCGAACAGCCTCGAGAAACAAGAGAATGATTTATATATCAATGGCTACACCATGGGCGGCGGGTATCTTGCCAAGGTGCTGAAACGACACCGGGCATCGGGAAGGCGCGTGGTGATGGAGCGGATGCCGGCGTTCACGATCCGGAACAACCTCGAGGAGGTCGCGGCGGCGGGCATCGAGATCGTCGACCGCATCGAGAACCCGACCCATCGGTTCGACGAGATCGAACTGCCGCTCTACACCGAGCTTCTCGTACGGTTCGGCATCGACGTTTCCCAGCTCCGGATCATCGCGATCTCGGCTCAGGACCACGGCTACAACACGAGCGAGGAGTCGTCGCGGCGGAACCGGTTCCGGTATTTCCTCGAGCATCTCGAGGGGGACCGCAGCCCGCGCTCCCTCGTCTTCACCGATGCCGACCTGCCCGAGGAGTTCGGCCGGCTCGCCTCCGGCGCCCGGTGCGTGCGCGACTTCGGGAGCAACCTCCGGGCCGTCCTCGTCGACACCTCCTTCTCGGCGATTCTCGGCTGCGGCATCGACCCGCGGGTCGCGGCGTTGAACGGCCCCGTCCTGTACATCAACTACGGAAACGGCCACACGATGGCCTGCATCATGCGGGGCACGCGCATTCTCTCCTTCTTCGAGCACCACACCCGCATTCTCAAGGCAAAACCCGGCGTCATGGCCGACTACATGAAACGTCTCGCGGAAGGCGCGCTGCCCACCGACGAGGTGTTCGACGACGACGGCAACGGCTGCGTCACGTTCGAGCCCATCCGGTTCCAGGATCTCGCCGGCATCGTCGTCACGGGCCCCCAGCGCCACCTGATCGAGCAGAGCGGCCTCTGTCCCTTCATCGAGGCCGCCCCCGGCGGCGACATGATGATGACGGGGCCGATCGGCCTTCTGCGGGGCATCGAAATGCGTCGGAGCGATCTATGCGCCTGAGCCGGCATTTCATACGCACCTGTATTGTATACGCTTGCATATTTTCCATTCCGAGCAGTATCGTTCCGGACCGGGCGGCGGCGTGTGACGACACGCTCCTCGCCCTGATGACCGCGAACGATCCCAACAGCGAGTTCAGCCAGGGGATCCGGGAGTTCAACCGCTCGCTCGCCGAGCTGGGTTCTGCCCTCAAAGCCGACAAGCCCGACGATATCGACGGCAAGCTGGAAAAGGTGATGGAAAGCTGGCTGGCCTTTTCCAACCGGTTCAATGTGAACCCCCCCGAGGTCGCCCGGCTGGACGTCGCCTGGCCGGCGAAGATGCGCGAGACGGCCGAACGGGTCGGACGCATCCGGAAACTGATGGAGGACGGAAAGCATCTTCCCGCCCACGATGAGATTCTCTCGCTGAGCGGCCGGCTGGGCATGTTTTTCGAGGCCGTCGGCATGACGGACCTGAAGCGCCGCTTCCTGGCCTGTTCCGAGATCCTCACCCGGCTCGAACAGGACCGGCTCGCCGGCCGGTTGCCGGGGGTTCGTGCCTCCTGCGCATCACTCACGGCCTGGCTGGTCGATTTCCGCCCGAAGCTCGCCTCGGATGCGATCCCCCCGTTCGAACGCTCGCTCCAGGCAGCCACCGATCTGAACGCGCTCCTGGCCGGAGCGGAAACCGCCTCGCCGTCGGCCCGTGTCGAGGAGCTGGCCAAGCAGATCGACGCGAATATCCTGGATCTGCGGGCGCGCGTGCTGATGCGGGAATGGTTCCCCCCGGCCCCGGACAGGGCAACCGCGACGGAGCAGCCACAGAAATGAGGTTTTCCCCCAACTTGCCGATTCCGACCGCCATCGCGCGGAACACCTGAGGTCACTGCATCATGCTGCCACCCGAACTCGCGTTTCTCAAGGACTGGCTTGTCTGGCTGAAAACGACCTGGGCCTGGCCGGGCCTCGAAGAGGTCGGCCGGTTCCTCGGCACCCACCTCATCTCGGGGATGATCCCGGCGTTTTTCATTGCCGGAGCCATCGGGGTTTTTCTCGACAAGCAGCGCATCACCCGCCTGATGGGCCCCGACGCGCCGCCCTGGATCTCGTATCCGCTCGCCTCGCTTTCGGGGGCGATTCTCACCGTCTGCTCCTGCGGCGTCCTCCCGATCTTCACCGGCATTCTCCAGCAGGGCGCGGGGATCGGCCCGGCCTTCACGTTTCTCTTCGCCTCCCCGGCCGTCAACCTGATCGCGCTGATGTATACTACCACCTATATGGGAATCGGTTTCACGATGGCCCGCCTCGTTTCCGTCATCATCGTCTCGATCCTGATCGGGATTCTGATGCGCTTCGTCTTCAAGGATCCCGTCCCTCAGGCGGTCGCCGCGCTGGAGGTCGTCGAAGATGAGGACGGCGGCCGCACGGACCGGCAGACGCTGGTATTTTTCGGCCTGCTGGTGCTGATCATGCTCACTTCGACGGGCGTGTTCGACGCCTGGCTCAAATCGGACCAGCCGGTGATCCACTCGCCGATGTTCACCTCGCGCATGATCCGGGCGATGGATTTTCTTCTGTCGAAGATCCTCCTGATCCTGTGCGAGATCTTCGTGCTCGCCTTCGCTCTCTGGCGCTGGTTCCATCCCGACGAGATCAAGCAGTGGCTGAAAAAGTCCTGGAGCCTGTTCGTGATGATCTTCCCGACGGTGCTGCTGGGCATCTTCATCTCGGGCCTGCTCGCCGCCCTGCTGCCCCTGACGCGGTATATGGGCCTGTTCGCCGACAACTCGCCCGCCTCGAACCTGCTCGCAGCCGTGATCGGTTCACTCATGTATTTCGGCACGATCGTCGGGGTGAATGTCGTGGCCACGCTCGTCCACTTCGGCATGGACACCGGCCCGGCCCTGACCCTGATCCTCTCGGGCCCCGCCGTCAGCCTCCCGAGCGTGCTTGCGCTCCAGGGCATCGTCGGCCGCATCAAAGCCCTCGCCTTCCTCACCTTCGTGATTCTCTTGACCGCATTGAGCGGCTTGCTGTATGGATGGTTGTACTGACACGCGAAAGGATCGGTTCATGTCGAAGAAACAGGCTGTTGGTCTGACACATATTCAGGAGCTGATGAAGGACGGCAAGTATGACGAGGCCCGTCCGCTGCTCCAGGACTACCTGAAAAGCAGCCCGGACGATCCGCTGGCCCTGCGGCTGTACGGCAACACCTACGCCTACACGGGGTTCCTCGGGAAAGCCAAGAAGATCTGGAAGGAAGCGATCCGAAAGTTCCCCGACAACATCGACCTCTTGTACAATTACGCCCTCGCCTTCTATCTCCAAGGCGATCTCGAGACGGCGTACCGCTACTGGAAGCGCGCGCTCGCGCTCAATCCCAAGGACGGCGAGGTGCTGTTCAACCTCGGCCAGGTGGCCCGCGACCGCGGCATGCTGCGCAAGGCCGTCTCCTGGTGGAAACGCGCCCTGCAGAACGATCCCGAGAATGTCGAGACGATGAACAACATCGGCACCGCCTTCGCCTCGCTCGGCATGTTCGGCCGGGCCGCCATCTGGTATGAAAAGGCCCTCGCCGAAGATCCCGACTACGCCCTCGCCCACCTCAACCTCGCGAACGCCCGGTTCGAGCTGCACCAGTTCGACGAGGCCACCGCCCACGCAGAGAAAGCCGCCCAGCTCGACCCGGCCAGCCACCTCGAAGCCGTCGACACGCTCCAGAAGAAGCTCAAGGCTGCCCGCGAGGTCACCAGCGTCGCCCGCGCCTGATTCCCAAGCCAGACTCGGTCCGAATACCACGAATCGCCCCCGCATCGACGGGGGCGATTCGTTGTTTCCGGCTCGAACGGGTCAGTTCAGCCTGCCCGGCTCGGGGGGCGGATCTTCCTGGTCCGACACGGTGTTGATGCCGCGCACCAGTGTCTGGTGGCGCGTTCGCAGCTCGGTGTTCTCGGAGACCAGGCGGGCATTCTCGACTTTCACGTGGTTGAGTTCGCGGTTGAGTTCCCGGTATTTCAGGGTCACTTCGTTCATGGCCATCCGCAACTCGCGCATCTCCCGGGCAAGCCGGTCGAGCGAGGCATCGAGAGCAAAAGGCTCGGGGGCGCCCGACAACCGCT
>JAKQOH010000056.1 GCA_029565415.1 Candidatus Rifleibacteriota bacterium
GTCGGCGCCGTGGCCGGCTGGATCGCCGAGATCGTCGCCAGCCCGCTGTTCATTCCCGCTCTCATCGTGATTGCCGCCGTTGTCGTCGGTGTCTACCTGTATCGCCGCCACAAGAAGAAGCAGCAGGCGGCCGGTGAGGTCCTGCCCAACAGCAGTGACATCCAGGTCACCCCGTCCGACTACGACATGAACCCGGTCGTCCCGCCCATGAACCAGACCTCCGTCACGATCGGCGACCAGGATGCCGTCGTGATCCCGGGCACCGATGCCCAGGTGACCGCGGCACCGGTCACGGTGAACGAAACGACCACCGGCAACACGACCTCGACCGTTGCCCAGGAGCCGACGCCCACCACGACGACGACCACCACGACGACGACGACGACCTCGACCAGCACCTCGGTCAAGGATGCCCACAACCGGTATATCGCGGCGTATAACAAATACACCCAGCTCGTGACCACCGCCGGCGGAACCACGGCCGAAGTGAAGGCCGCCCTGGCTGAATACCGGACCGCCTACCAGGAATACATCCAGCTCAAGCAGACCGAAAACCAGAAGTAACGAACTTCCCCCCTACACCAGATAAAAGCCGGCGCCCCGGATCTCCGGGGCGCCGGTTCGTCTTCGGCGGCAATCAGGTCGGGACTTGCGGTGCGGCGGTGGGGCGCAGCCGGAAAAAAGTGAGAACCGTGTCTCCGAACAACCGCTCGTCGGTCAGTTCGAGGGCGGGTTTCTTGTCCAGGCCCAGATCGTCCTTCTTCTGGCGCTCGATGATGAAGATCGTCCGTTCATGGAACATCGGACAGACGGGCAGCTCGTTGAGAATCGGCTCGAGCAGCCCCTTCAGATAGGGCGGATCGATGCAGACGATGTCGAACGGCTCGAGCGGCCGGCCCCGCAGGAACGAGAGGCAGTCCATCCGGAACGTGCGGCCGCGGTCGGCGAGCCGGGTCATCTCGAGATTCTCGCGAATCGCCGTGATGCAGTCGGTCGACATGTCGACGAAGCCGGCAAACGCCGCGCCGCGCGAAAGCGCCTCGATGCCGAGGCTTCCCGAGCCGGCGAACAGATCGAGGAACCGACAGTCGGGAATCCACGCGGCGAGAATCGAGAACAGCGAGCTTTTGACGCGGTCCATGGCAGGCCGGGTCTTGCCGCCTTTCGGCATCTTGAGCTGACGGCCCTTGGCCGAGCCGGAAATGACGCGCATGAGATTCAGCCTCCTTCGAGGAATGTTTCGAGCCGGTCCCCGAAACTCTCGCGCATCCGGTCGACGAACCAGTCACGCGTGGCGGGGGGCTCGGCGGTGAGAAGTTCCAGGGCGCGGCCCCGGGCTTTTTCGATCAGCTCGGGCGTCATGCGGTGCGAAAAAGCCGGGTGGGCGATTCCGCTCTGACGCGTGCCGGCAAGATCACCGGGGCCGCGCAGCCGCAGATCCTCGGCGGCGAGCTCGAACCCGTCGCTCGTTTCGGCCACGAGCCGGAGCCGTTCGTTCGCCTCGCCGTCGGAGCTGATCAGCAGGCAACTCGACGGCCGGTCCCCGCGGCCGACCCGGCCGCGGAGCTGGTGCAGCTGGGAGAGCCCGAACCGTTCGGCGTTTTCGACGACCATCAGGGTGGCCCGGGGGGCGTCGACGCCGACTTCGATCACGGTCGTGGCGACCAGGACGTCCGTCCGGCCGGCATGGAATGCTTCCATCGCCGCCTGGCGCCGGTCCGGGGCGAGATCCCCCGTCACCGCCGAGATGGCCGCTTCGGGCAGTGCTTCCTGGAGGTGGGCGAGCGCCTCCCGCACCGAGACGGCCGACAGCTTCTTCGAGGTCTCGATCAGCGGGCACACGTAGTACACCTGTTCGCGCCGGGAAACGGCGTCGCGGATCGCGGGCAGCGCCTCGGACCGGGCGGTGACCAGCCGCGTGACGACGGGCTTGCGGCCCGGGGGCATCTCCCGGATCACGCTCACGTCGAGGTCGCCGTAAATCGTCAGCGACAGGGTGCGGGGAATCGGCGTCGCGGACATAAGCAGCAGATGCGGGGTTCGCGCGCCGGCCTTGGCCGTCAGGGCCCGGCGGTGCTCGACACCGAACCGCTGTTGCTCGTCGATCACGCAGAACGAGAGGCCGGGTACCTCGACGGCATCCTGGAACAGGGCGTGCGTGCCGAACAGATACCGGACCCGGCCTGCCGCGAGTCGGTCGAGCAGGGCTTTCCGGTCGACGGGCCGGAGACCGCCGGTCAGAAGGCCTGCCGCTTCGGCCGCATCGGGAAAGAACGCCCCGAACCTCTCCAGGTGCTGTCGTGCCAGGATCTCGGTCGGCGCCATGAAGGCACAGGCGGCCCCGGGCTCGTGGCGTTCGGCATGATGCCGCATGGCCAGAAACGCGACGAGCGTTTTTCCCGAACCGACATCGCCCTGAAGAAGAATATTGATCGGTATTGAATTTCCTGGATCGGCTTTCAGCCCCTCGAGAAGACGGCCGAGCACCTGCCGCTGGTCGCCGGTCAGCGGGAAGGGAAGGGGATACCCGGGCTCGGCGGGCGGAACGGGCTGCTCGGTGCGGGGATCCGGGCCGAGACGGCCGGTCACGCGGCGGCGGCGTTCCCAGACTCCCATCTGGAACAGCACCTGGTCGAAGAAGGCATTGGTGTACCGTGCCTGTTCGGCGATTGCCGGGGTGCGGGGCCAGTGGACGTCGATCAGGGCGCGGCGCAGGCGGGGGAAGGGGCCGTGTTCGTCCAGGTCGGGGAAGCTGGCGGTCCAGTCGATCCCCGTCAGCACGCGCGCGATCAACTGACGGATCAGGCGGGGCGAGAGCTTCGCCTCGGAAAAAGCCCGGCCGCCGGCGTAGACGGGGGTGAGCGCCCCCTGCACGGGCGGGGCTTCGGCGGCCTCCTCCCGTTCGTGCTCGGGATTGTCGAGGACGGGATCGCCCTTCATCTCGACCGCGACGCCATACAGAAAGTAGGAGGCGCCCGGAACGAGGGATTTGATGAGGTAGGGCTGGTTGAACCATCGGGCCCGCACCGTGCGGCTGCCGTCGTCGAATTCGGCCCAGACGATGGAGAGGCCGGCCCGGGGCCGACTGCCGCGCACCGTTTTCAGCACGGCGCAAAAAGGGCCTTGCGGCCGACGCTCCGGAACGAGGTCGGTGAGCCGGAGGAGGCGGGTGCGGTCCTCATACCGGCGCGGCTGGAGGCGCAGCAGATCCGCGATGGTGTGGAGCCCGGCGGCGCGCAGCGCCTCACCCCGCTTCGGGCCGATGCCGCGCAGGAGGTCGAGAGGGGTGGAGAGTGTCAGCCGGGGCCGGTCGGTGCCGGCTGCCGGGCGGGGTGGTGTCATGAGCGTTGAGGGGGCGGGCTCCGGCGCGTTGCCGGGAGCTCTCGCGTCATCAGGGCCGCTGCTCGTAGAGCTGCTTGAGGACCATGAAGTCGCTTCCCATGTGGGCGAGTTCCCAGCCGTTCTTGCCCGCTTCGTCGAGCAGCGCGCCGAGCCTTTCGATGAACTCGGGACCCTGGATCTCGCGGAGATCGTAGGTTTTATAGTTCCAGAAACGGTTTGCTTTGACGAGCGGCATCGAAGCCTCCTTCGGTTGGTCAGGACTCGGACAGCGTGGATTTCACGAACAGATAACTCTGCATCAGCGTCTTCAGCGACTCGTCGGGGTTCGGCGACTGGGCGCAGGCCTTGAGGGTCGCGTCGAAGGCCTTGAAGGCTTCGTTCGACCGCGACGTCGCCTGGAGACAATAGGCCAGCATCAGGTTCGACTCGACGTCGAGCGGGGAGAGCGAGACCGCCCGGGACAGAACCTCGACGGCCTGGTCATACTGGCGGGCATGCAGATGGAGCATCGCGAGTTTCTGGAACAGCACGGGGTTGCGGGGGGACAGTTCGACGGCCCGGGTCAGCAACTGGATGCTCTCGGCGGTGCGGCCGCCGAACTGGAAGATCTGGGCGAGGATCAGATAGGCGCCCAACAGCTTCGGATACAGGCTGAGTGCCTTCACGAGGTGGTCGCGGGCCTTGGGAAAATCTTTCTGGAAGTAGGCGATCGTGCCCAGGTTGTAATGGGCCTTGACCAGGTTCGGCTGCTGGAGCAGCGCCTTCTCGTACAGCGGGGCCGCATCGACAAAGCTTTTCTGGATGTAATGCAGGTTCGCGAGGCCGAGGAGGGCCTTGAAATTCTCGGGCTGGGCCTCGAGAATCGACGTGTACAGCACCTGGGCCTGCTGATACTCCCGGGCATTCACGGCGTTGGCCGCCATCTCGAGCTCCTGCTCGAAGGTTTCGAGAGGGGCCGGCGGCGGTTCGGGGGCGGCTGGCGGCTCGGCCGGGGCGTCGGTCGGAGCTTTCTGGGCTGCCGAAACCGGGGGCGCCGCCGGCGGAAGGGGCTCGATGCCCGCGGCGTTCGCGGCCGGGGCGGCGGCCAGGGCCGCTTCTGCAGCCCCGGGTTCGAGCAGTTTCGCCACGAGGGCGTTGACTGCCGAGTTGAGCCGGGTGTCACCGCTGATCGCGGTTCCGATCTCGCCCAGGACATACATCGCCGACTGGCGATACCGGGCATCGGCGTGGCAGAGCATCTGATGCAGGTTGTCGAGGACGGAATACTCGTTCCACGACCACAGGGCACGGATTGCGTTGCTCTTGATGCGGTTGTCCTCGTGGGCAAGAAGCCGCTTGAGCGCCGTGACGAGGCCGGGCGCCGGGGCCGATCCGCTCAGCTTCTGCATGGCTTCGATCGTGTTCGAGACGACGCGGCTGTCGGTGTCGCTCAGATACGGCATCAACTGCTCGCCGAACGGGGCTGCCCCCGTCTCGCCAAGGCTGCTGATCAGGGTCGCGCGCACGATCGGATTTTCCTCGGAGGAAAGCCGCGGTGCGAGCAGATCGCCGATCGAAGCCGGGGCGCACCGCGCGATCGCCTGGACGACCTGGACGCGAACGTCGTAGTTCGGGTCGTCGAGCAGCGGCGTGAGCAGTTTCACGGCGTTGGCCGACTGGAGCTTCTTGAGCGCGTTCGCCGCGTTCCGGCGCACGTCGGGGTCGTCGTCTTTCAGGGCGTGGGCCAGCTTCGGAATGAAGCGCACGTCGTGGATCTCGCCCATCGCGTAGGCCGCCGAGGCGCGGTACAGCTTGTCGGCGTGGCTGAGCATGTGGGTCAGCGTGTCCGAAACATCGAAGTCGCCATATTTCCAGATCGCCTTGGCGACGTTCGCCCGCACGCGGTTGTTGGGGTCCTCGAGGTATGGTTGTATAATGCCTACGATAGAACTCGACTTGATCCCCTCGATCGCCTCGATCGCATTCGCCCGCACGCGCGGGTCCTCGTCGCGCAGGGAGGCCTGGAAGATCGGCAGCATTCGCTCGTTCGACATCAGACCGAGCGCCATGATGATCGAGGCCCGGATGCGCGGGCTCTTCTCCTGGGCGAGAATGCGCTTCAACAGCGGAATCGAAAGGTGGTTGCGGATCTTCCCGAGCGCGTTGATCGCCGAGATGATCGCCTCCTCCTCGAAGAAAATGCGCCCGGTGCCGCTCGATGTCGTGCCGCCCGACACGTTGGTGTCGGCATACTCGTTCAGCGACTCCATCAGGACGTTGAACGCCTCCTGATTCTTGATCATGCCCAGCGCCTGGGCGGCGTTGAACCGCACTTCCTGCTGGGAATCGTTCAAGGCCTGCACGAGCAGCGAGATGGCGCGGGTGCTCTCGATGTTGCCGAGGGCGAGCGCCATGAAATCCTGGATGTTGTCGCTCTCGAAGTTTTCGAGCAGGAACGCGGTCGCCTGCTCGCTCTTGAACTTCGAAAGCGCGATGGCGGCTTCGCGGCGCTGGTGGTAATCGCCTGTGCGGAAGCCGGTGATCAGCCCGGCCAGGAGCGGCTGCAGCTTGGACAGAAGCTCGTCGACGGGGGAGTTCGGCATCGTCTGGTTCCTGAAATGCTGAGAGTGTGAAACGGACCAACCCGGAGTGTATCACGCCCGTTCCCGGGGGGGAAGTGCGGCGTGAACTCATGGTATACTTCCCGCCATGAGCGGAACAACCCTCTATGAATTGCTGAAACTCACGTTCGAGCGCCACGGATCGGACCTGCATCTGAAAGCCGGCCAGGCGCCCGCGGTGCGTATCGACGGCATGATCGAGCACCTCGACCGGGGCCGCTTTTCCCGGAACGAGTTCGCCCGCCTCCTCGAGGCGATCCTGACTCCCGAGCAGGCGCGGCAGTTCGACGAGACGAACGAGCTGGACTTCGCCTATGCCCTCGAGGGCATCTGCCGCTTCCGCGTGAACCTGTACCGCGACATCAACGGCCCCGGGGCCGTGTTCCGCGTCATTCCCTATCAGGTGATGAGCTTCGACGAGATCGGCCTGCCGATCGCGGCCCAGAAGCTGATCGAGCAGCCCAACGGCCTCATCCTCATCACCGGCCCGACCGGCGCCGGCAAGACCTCGACGCTCGCCAGCTACATCAGCTACGTGAACGCCCAGGCGCGCCGCCACATCGTCACGATCGAGGACCCGATCGAATACCAGTTCGAAGACGGCCAGTCGATCGTCAACCAGCGCCAGGTTGGCAGCGACTGCCTCGGCTTCTACGAGGGGCTGCTGACGGTGCTGCGCCAGGATCCCGACATCGTCGTGGTCGGCGAGATGCGCGAGCCGAAGACGATCGCGCTCACCCTCGGAGCCGCCGAGACCGGCAAGCTCGTGCTCGCGACGCTGCACACGACTTCCGCCGTCCAGACCGCCGAGCGCATCGTGAACGTGTTCCCCGAGAACCAGCAGCGGCAGATCCTTCACCAGCTCTCGACCGTGCTGCGCGGCGTCGTCTCCCAGACGCTGTTGCCCAAAACGGACGGGGGGCGGGTCGCCGCATTCGAGGTGCTGATCAACACCTCGGCGGTGCGCGCGCTGATCGGCGAGGGCAAGATCCACCTGATCCCCTCGTTTCTCGAGACCGGCTCGGAGTTCGGCATGACCACGATGGAAATGTCGCTCGCGGCGCTGGTCAAGCAGGGTAAGGTGCGCGCCGAGGAGGCGCTGATCGCGGCCCCCAACCCGGCGGCCCTTCGCAAGCTGATCGGCGGAAAGGATTGACGGGAATGCTGCGCATCCACACCTATTTCGATCTCGCCCTTTCCCGGAAAGCCTCGGATCTTCATCTGAAGGCGGGCAGCCCGCCCGTGCTCCGGATCGGCGGCCGGCTCGTCCCGCTTTCCGAGGAGCCCCTCGCCCACCAGGAGATGCCGAACCTGTTTTTGCCGCTGATGGACACGCGCCAGCAGGAGTCCCTGCGCACCACGATGGAAGCGAACTTCATGATCGCGTATCGCGACAAGGTGCGGGTGCGCGGCTGTATCTACCGGCAGCGCGGCTGTCTTTCGGGCGCGTTCCGGTTCATCCCGACCCGCGTGCCCAGCATCGACGGCCTGAAGCTGCCCGTAAAGCTCAAGGAAATGGCCCAGCGGCCGCGCGGCCTGTTCCTCGTCACCGGCCCGGCCAACTCCGGTAAGACCCACACGCTCGCGGCGATGGTCCACGAGATCAACAAAACCAGCTCCCGCCACATCATCACGATCGAGGACCCGATCGAGTTCGTGCACCAGCCGCGCCGCTCGCTGTTCACCCAGCGCGAGATCGGCTCGATGACCGCGAATTACCACTCGGCCCTGATGCATGCCCTTCGCGAAGACCCCGATGTGATGCTGGTCGGCGAGATGCGCGACATCGACACGATCGAGATGGTGCTGACCGCCGCCGAAACCGGCCACCTCGTGCTCTCGACGCTTCACACCGTCGGCGCCGTCCAGACGATCGACCGCATCGTCAACGTGTTCCCGGGCCACCGGCACGACGAGATCCGCACCCAGCTCTCGCTTTCGCTGCTCGGCACCATCTCCCAGATCCTGATCCCGAGCCGGAACAAGAACGAGCGCGTCATGGCATACGAGCTGATGATCCTCAACTCCGCCATGCGCAATATGATCCGCGAGAAGAAGACCAACCAGCTCCGCTCGGCCCTGATGCTCGCCCGCAAGGACGGCTGCGTCACGATGCGCGACAATCTCGCCGAGCTGATGCGCGACGAGCGGGTCGATGGCCGGCTTGTCAACGCCATCCTCAAGGAGATCGTGGAATGAGCGGCGCCGAACTGCACGAGATCGAATCCTTCCGGTATGTGAAAGCGGCGCGCCGCCTGCTGCGGCCCGTCACCGAGCGACTCTCCGCGATCGTCCAGGCCGCCGAGGCTCCCGACGACGCGAAAACAGAGGCGCTGCTCGCCCTCGGCAAGATCGGCGACCCCGCCGCCCTCGGCATCCTGCGCAACGCCCTCGACGGCTGGCCGGACCGCATCGAGCCGATCACGGCTCTCGGCCACCTTCGTGACAGCACCCCCGTCCAGCGCCTTCTCGAGCTGCTCGACGACCCCGAGCATCCCTTCAAGGAGGAGATCGTGCGGGTGATCGGGGTGATCGGCGATCCGATGGCTGCGAAGAAGCTGATGGAGCTGCTGCACGACCAGGACCGCATGGTGCGGTATGAAGCCGCCTGGGCGCTGTACCGCATCGGCGGCCGTGACGTGGCCCAGAGCCTCTGCCGCCTCCTCTCGGACCCCGACGAGTGGATCGTCATCAACATCCTCGAAATCCTCTCGCGGCTGAAGGAGGCCGACGCGATTCCGGCCCTGGTCGGCCAGTTCGAGATAGCCCGAGACCCGCGCCTGAAGGCGATCATGATCTCCTCGCTTGCGATGTTCGCCGAGCCGCAGCTGCTCCACATCTTCGAAAAGGGGCTCGATTCGTTCGATCCGCGCATCCAGGCCAACTCGGTCGAGGCGATCGCGATGCTCAAAATCCCCGCGCCCGAGATGCGCCGCAAGCTGAAGAAGTTCTTCTCGCACCCCAACAACCGCGTTCGGGCCAACGTCTGCATCGCCCTCGCGAAGGCCGACGAGACGAAAGTCGTCGAGGAGATCGACGCGATGCTGGCGAGCCCCGACGTACCCACGCGCCGCTCAGCCGGCTACGTGCTCTCGCGGGTGCAGATCAAGGGCCGCGATGGCCTCATCGACCGGCTGCTGGCCGACGAGGCCTACGTCGTCCGGAAAATGGCGCTCAAAGCGGCTCTCGCACTCGAGACCGAGGTCGGCCAGGCCCGCATCGTGCCTCTGCTGCGTGACCCGAATCAGTGGGTGCGCCGAGAGGCCGTCGACTGCGCCCGCAAGATCCCCGGCTTCCCGGCCGAACCCGTGCTCGACGCCTTCAAGGCCGAGTCATCGCCCGCGGTCTGGGAGAGCATGCTTGCCTTCTTCACCGAGCGCCATCTCGACGGCTGCATCCCGCTGATCGTCCAGAAGATCAAGTCCGAGCCGGAAGAGGGCCTGCCGCGCCTGATCTCCGCTCTCGGGCATCTCGATGCGCGTGATGCCATCGCCGAAGCGAAGCGGTTCGTCGGCACCCAGAGCGCCGAGAATATGCGCGAATTCTTCATCGCCCTCCTGCTGCACGGGGATCTGACCGTCCTCGCCGACCTTGCGAACCTGCTTCGCGACAAGACCCGCGAAGAGGAACAGGCCATCCTGCTGCGCGTCGTCGGGGACGTCGGGGAGTTCGTCCGGAATCCCGACGGCTACTCCCGCCGACTGCGTGAGGCGCTCGCCGCCGAGGTGAAAAAGGACATGGAAGGGGTCGCCGCGCTCGACGCCGCCCCGACCGCCGCGCCGCCGCTTCCCACCGATCTGGCCGCGCTTCCCCGGGGCTTGGCCCTGCTCGAAGCCGGAAAACTCGACGAGGCCCAGCGCTTCTTCGAAAGCTTCGTCGGCATCTTCCCGCACCATCCCGAGGGGCTGTTCAGCCTCGCGACGGTGTACTTCAAGAAGAATCTCGCCGAACGGGCCCTGCCGCATCTCATAACGCTGATGGACAAAGTCCCTTCGCACGTCGCGGGCGGCCTGCTGCTCGGCCAGATCCACTTCCAGAAGAAAAACTGGACTGCGCTGCTCGAGCTGTACGACCGGCTTCGCAAGCATGTTCCCGCCGACGACCGGCGCACCCTCGGCCAGGTGAACGGTGCGCTCGGCCTCGCGTATTTCCATCTCAAGAAGTATCAGAAGGCGATCGAGGTGCTGAACCAGGCGATCCGCGAGAACGCCCGCGACCTCTCGTCGGCTTACCATCTCGCGCTTTCCTACTACGCGGTCCGCGAGCATGCGGCGGCGCTCAAGCTGCTGCGGGGGCTGAAAAAGAGTCTTCCGCCCGACAGCCGGGTGTTCCGCAACGTCGAGGAGCTGCTCCAGAAGCTCGAGGATGAGAGCTGAATTCAAAGCGCAACTTTTCTTCGCAACCTGCCGATAACGAAGGGCGAACGCCACCGATATTCGAGCGAGAAAGGCCACAGGCATGGATTTGTTGATGAAAGCCCTGGGACAGGTCGCCACATCCCGGGCATCGGATCTGCATATCACCCCGGGGGAGAATCCCTTCATCCGTATCAACGGGGTTCTGCAGCGGCTCGCCGGCATCACCTTCACCGAGGACGACGTGAAGAAGATCATTCTCGGGACGAGCTCGCCCCGCGCGCGGGAGATCCTCGGCAAGCAGCGCCAGGTGAACTACGCCTGGGAATCGGGGAACGAGGGTCGGTACCGGTTCTCGGTCTTCTTCGACCGCGGCAAATTCGGCATCGCCATCCGCGTCATTCCGCTCACGCCGCCCCGGTTCGGCGATCTGGGGCTGCCCGAGGCGATCAAGAAAGCCCTGGCCAAGCCGTCGGGGCTCATCATCGTCGGCAGCCCGTCGGGCCATGGCAAGACCACGACGATCGCCGCCCTGCTCGACTTTTACAACACGCATTTCGAGAAGAATATCATCACCGTCGAAAATCCCGTCGAAATCAAGTTCAAGGATGACCGCTCGACGTTCATCCAGCGGGCGATTCCGCTCGATGTTGAAAACTTCTATTTCGGCCTGACCGAGGCATACCGCCTCGACCCCGACGTCGTCGTGACCGACTCGCTCAACTACCGGGACGTGCTCGATGAGGCGCTGTTCCTCTGCGAATCCGGCTGCACCGTGATCGGGGCCACCGACGGCGGAAGCTGCTCCCAGATCATCGAGCGGATGATCTACTCCCGGGATACGGCCGAGCGCGACTCCCTGAAGGGGAAACTCGCGACGCACGTCTCGATGGTGATCGGTCAGAAGCTCGTGCCGAAGGCCGACAACATGTCGCGGTGCGCCGCGTTCGACGTGCTGATCAACACGCCGCAGGTCAAGACGCTGATCCGGAACGAAAACCTGGTCATGATGAAAACCCTGCAGGAGCAGGATCACGCCTCGGGCATGCTGACGTTCGACCGGCATCTCGCGACGATGGTCCAGAAAACCGTGATCACGTCCCAGACCGCGATCGCGTATGCCGACGACCCGCACGAGATGGCGGGCCGGTTCGCCCGCAAGTGAGGCCCCCATGGATCTGAAACAACTGCTCACGATGGTTCAGGAATCCGGCGGAACCGAGATTCACCTCAAGGTCGGTTCGCCCCCGCTCGTCCGGCAGAACAAGTTTCTGCGCAAGCTGTCGATGCCTGCCGTCCAGCCCGTCGACATCGCCGGCGTGGTGAAACAGGCTCTTTCCCCCGAGGAGCTGGCGAAGTTCAACCAGCTGCGCCAGTTCGAGGCGAACTACTTCGGCGGGGCGCCGTGCAACTACCGGCTGAATCTGTTCCAGGCGCAGTCCCAGACGATGGCGATCATCCGGCTGATCCGCAAGGCCGTGCCGAACTTCGCCGAGATTTCGCTGCCGCCGGCTCTCGAGGCGCTGACCGAGGCGAAGGCCGGCCTGGTGATCCTGGCGGGGCCCTGCCGCTCCGGCATCTCGACCTCGCTTGCCGCCTTCGTCGAGCGGATCAACCAGGCGCGCTCCGCGCACGTGCTGCTGTTCGAGGACCCGATCGAGTTCTCGTTCGAGCCGAAAAAGTGCCGCATCACGCAGCGCCAGTTCAAGAAAGACCTTTATTCAATAGAGTCTGGTATAAATTTCGCCAAGCGCATGGATGTCGACGTGCTCGTGATCGGCGATCTGAAGCGCGAGCTGCCGTTCCGGAGCATTCTCGAGTATGTCGCGGGCGGCAACTTCGTCGTTCTCACGATGCAGACCCTGGGGATCCAGAACACGCTCGAAAAGATCTTGTATGCCTTCCCGGAAAGTGACCGGCCGTACATCGGCAACGTGCTCGCCACGAGCCTGCTCGGCATCTGCTCCCAGGCGCTGCTGCTCAATCCGGGCTCGAAGAAGCTCATCCCGATCCACGAGGTGTTCATCTCCAACAGCACCATGGCCGGCATTCTCCAGAAGGGCCGTGTGAACCAGATCGAGCCGAACCTCCGCAGCGCCGGTGAGGGCAGCATCACGTTCGAGCAGAGCGCCGGCCGGCTGATCCGTGACGGGATGCCGAAAGACGTGCTCGACGCCTTCGTGACGATGTACCGCGGGGTGAAGAGCGCGTGAACGCGATGAAAGCGCGCTTCGGCGCCGGGTTCACCCTGATCGAGATGAGCGTCGTCGTCGCCATCATCGGGATCCTGTATTTCACCGTCGCCCCGATGTACGGAACCACGATTCTCCGCGCCCGGGAAACGGCCCTCAAAGAGGATCTGCACGTCCTGCGCAAGGTGCTCGACCAGTATTACAAGGACCGGCAGGCATGGCCCGCCGATCTCGACAATCTCGTGCGGGACGGCTACCTGAGGGCGATCCCGGCCGATCCCATCACGGGGCGCACCGACTCCTGGCTGGTCATCCCGTCCGAAGACGGAAAACAGGATGTGTTCGACGTGCGCTCCGGTGCCACGGGAGCCTCGAGCGAAGGTTCGGCGTATGGCTCCTGGTGACCGGGCATCGAGACGGGGCGTCGCCCTCCTCGCGCTGACGGTCGCCCTGCTCTTGTCCGGCATCGCTCTCGCGCTCTGGCTGCCTCGCGCCAACCTCGACGTGAAGCGGGCGAAGGAGGAGGAGCTGCGGTTCGTCCTCGGCGAGTTCCGGCGGGCGGCGGAAAAATTCGTCCGGCGGAACGGCCGGCCCCCGGTTTCCCTCGAGGAGATGTGCCGTGACGCCCAGGGGCGCCGGTTCCTGCGCCGGATCTACGCGGATCCGATGACGGGGCGAACCGACTGGAATGTGCTCGTTTCCTCGGCGGGCATCGATATTTCCTCCTCGTCCCCCGAAACCTCGGCGGGCGGCGTCCCGTATTCCCGCTTCCGGTAAGAAGAAATAATAGTGTAATAAATAAAAAAAGAGCGCCCGAAGGCGCTCTTTTTCATGGGGCGATTACTTGCCCTTGTTGACCTGGTCCTTCAGCTCCTTGCCGGGGACGAACTTGGCAACGCGCTTGGCCGGGATATTGATGGATTTCTTGGTCTTGGGGTTGACACCCTTGCGAGCGGCGCGCTTCACGGTCACGAACGAGCCGAAGCCGACCAGCTGAACCTTGTCACCCTTCTTGAGGGTGTCCTTGATGGAGTCGACGAAAGCCTTGAGAACGGCTTCGGATTCGACGTTGGTGATGGCGGCTTTCTTCGCGACGGTCTTCAAGAGTTCCTGCTTGTTCACTGGGTGAACCTCCTCGATCAGATGAAGTGATGGTGATTATCTGATAGCATATTTACAGGGGGGTACGCAAGGGGAAAGTCAAAAAAAAGCGGTTCGATCGGCCTTTACGGGTCAGTTCGATCCGGCAACGGCTCTGGATGGACGCTCCCGGCGAAGCAGCGCCCTGGCGAAAGCCAGGCCTTCCGAGCCCGTTCTCCCCAGCATCCGCGCGATTTCGGCTTCGCGTTCCGCCTTTTTCACTTCCCCGATCCGGACCTCGGTTGCGCCGTCGATGACCCGCTTGGTGACCGTGAAATGCCGGTCGGCCTCCTTCGCGATCTGATGCAGATGCGTCACGAGCACCACCTGCTTTTTCCGGGAAAGCCTCTCGAGACTCGTCGCCACCGCCTCGGCCGTCGTGCCTCCGATGCCGGCGTCGATTTCGTCGAACAACAGGGTGGGCAGATCGTCGCCCTCGGCGAGCACCTGCTTGAGCGCCAGGGCCACGCGGGAGAGTTCGCCCCCCGAGGCGATCTTCCGGAGCGGCCCGCCCGGCGCGCCGGGATTCAGCGCGACGAGGAACTCGATTGCTTCCTGGCCGGCCGTCGTGACAGGGACCGGTTTCATCCCGATGCTGAAGCGCGCCGCATGGAAACCGAGCTCCTCCATGATCGTGGAAACCTGCTTCTCCAGCTTCGCGGCGATCGTGCGACGGGCCGTGGAGACGTCACCGGCGGCCGTGGAGAGGCTTCGCTCCGCCTCGTCGAGGGCTTTGCGGAGGCGCGCCCGACTCGAGTCGGGCGCCGTCAGATCGCCGATCTCCTTCCGGATCCCTTCGATGAGGGGGAACAGACCGGCGAAATCCGTGCGATGCCGACGACAGGCCTGCTGAAATGCGGAAAGACGCGACTGGACAAGCGACAGACGGTCGGGGTCGAACTCGACATCGGCTTCGCGGCGGAGGGCACTCGATATATCGGCCGCTTCATAATACAGGGCTTCGAGGCGACCGGCGAAGGAGGTCAGGCCGGGATCGATCGTGCCGGCATTCTGGGCCGCATCCAGGGCCCGGTGGAGAAGCCGGACGGCGCCTGTCGACTCGTCGTCGCCATCGAGTGATTGAAGAGCTTCAGCTATAGTTTCGGCCAGCTGTTCTCCGTGGGCAAGCCGGTGGCACTCCTCTTTCAGCCTGGCTTCCTCCTCGGGGTCGGTGAGACGGAGGGCATCGAGCTCTCCGAGGGCGGCCGTGAGCGTTTCGAGTCGTTCCGCGCCTGAAGCGAGCCGCGTTTCGAGTTCATCGAGCTCGCGGGTGAGACGCCGGTGTTCGGAAAACGCTTGGGCGAGTTTGTCGAGGCGCTTCTGATGAGCCTCACCGCCCATCCGGTCGAGAAGGTGCCGCTGGATATCGGGCATCAGGAGGGTCTGGTGCTCGTTCTGGCCGTGGATCTCCATCAGATACGATCCGAGCTCGCGCAGGGCCGTGGCGGTGGTCATGATGCCGTTGATCAGCACCTTGTCGCTGCCTTCGGCCTTGAATGTGCGTGAGATCAGCAGGGTGGCCGGGTCATCCTCGTTCGTCAGGCCCATCTCGGCGAGCTTCGCCAGGAGGAGAGATTTCCCGCCAATCTCGAAGCGCGCCTGGAGCCTGGCCGAGGTGCGGCCGGGCAGGACGAGGCCGCTGCGGGCTTTCTTCCCGAGGATCAGCTTCACGGCTTCGAGAAGGATGCTTTTGCCGGCGCCCGTTTCGCCGGTGATGACGTTGAGGCCGGGGGTGAACTCGAGGTGGGTGTCCGGCATGAAGAGAAACTGTTCGAGCTGGAGTTCGGTGATCATGGGTTTGCGTTCCTGCGCGCTGATTTGCGGGGTGCGGCACCCCCGGATTTTTTCGCGGACTTGCGCGGTATGGCCGTGGCGACACGCTTGGGAGAAGGTTGTTTCCGGCCTTTGCGGGAGATCGTGACGGCTTTCCGCTCGGGAACGGCCGCCAGTTTCACGTCGCGGGGGGAATCGTGGGGAGCGAGAGCCGTCCAGAACCACTTCCGCAGATTCTGGTGAAGCGGGGAGGCCACCTCTGCCGCTTTGAGAGGCTTCTCCGCGGGAGTGCGGGCGATCGGGAGACGCCCCGGCACCCGGGGACGCCGGGTGGCGATGCGGATGGGGCCCGAGCCGAAGCGGGGAGCGGCGATGCGGACGGTGGCGCTACCCGGGGCGCGCGTCAGGTGGGCGAGCTGGGCCGGGGCGGTGAGCCCCGAGAGCGTCGTTCCGGGGTAATAGAAGCCGAGAATGGCCACGGCCGAATGTCCCGCCTTGGCCATGCCGATGGCACCGTCCTGGCACATGCCGACGCGGTGCCCACGGCTCGGATGGCTGCCCCGGGCCGTCGGAGGCGGTGGCGGGGGAGCTTTTTTCCCGTTCTTCTTCGGCGGTGCGGGTGCGCAGAAAAAGCCTGTGGTGCCGATGGCGTCGGGGTGATCCGTCAGGTAGGGGACGGCGGCGCCTTTCCAGACCTTCTGGGAAGAAACCAGGTTTCCGCCGCAGTTCGCGTGATACACCGTGTTTGCCATATACGAGTTGAAGGTGAGCACCCAGCCGGCGGTGCGATGAACCGCGTTCGAAGCGGCGGCCGTCTCGGTGCGGATGCCGCGATACACCTGGCAGTGGACCTCATCGCAGAGATCGAAGCCGTTCGTGGAGTGGCGGAGATGATTCCGGAGGGCGTAGGAGCGGGCCGCGACGGCCTGGGCTTCGAGCGCCGCCGTGGGAACCGTGCCGCCGATTTCGGCAGGGACGACGGACCGAAGATACTCCTCGATATCGATCAGGTTGACGGCGAACAGGCGGTCACGCCAGGGGGCGATGGCAACCGAGCCCCGATAGGTTTCCCCGCGGTACGGCGGGGTGCGGAGATGGACGAAGGGGGTCGTTTTCCCCAGAGACGAGAAGACGAGCGGATTGGGCGCCGAGAGACCGGGAAGGGAATCCATGAACACCTGCATGGTGCCGTTCTGGCAGAGGACCGTGGCCGAAGAGGCCGGCCCCGAGAGAAGGATGCGGCGAGAGAACGGATCATACACCTCGAGAGGGCCGTCGGCCGAGAAGACCTGGAACTGGCGCGGCACGCCGAGATGATACAACCCGATGCGCATCTGGCGCTTCAGGGGCTGGAACGCGGAGGACGGGACGGCGGCGACAGTGGCCAGCAGAATCGCCACCGCGATCAGGAACGGGCGGAAATCACGCATACAGGGCAGTGTACCGCACCATCCGGCAACGGTCAAGAGCGGTTCCCGATGGATTCAATAATTTTCGCTATGGCATCGCGCCGGCCGGCGAGAGCCTGGTCGAGATGCTGGCGTTCCTTTTTCAGCCGCCAGGGGCCGAGAAGCTGGATGATGATGTAGTAACAGGTTGCGCCGGCGAGCCCCCAGGTCAGCGGATCGACGGCGGGGGGGCCCCAGAGCCAGACGCCGAGAAGGCCTGCCGCCAGCGACGACCAGATGAGAAGGCGGGCCAGCCACCAGCCCAGGGCCGAGAACCACGCATCCTGCGCGGCATGCAGATCCCGCATCAACCGTTCCTGCCAGGTGACCAGGAGCAGATCCGTGACGAACGCATCGTCGCCCAGGATGCGGCCTGCTTCCTGCAGAAGCCGCTGTGTATCCTGGCGCGCCCCTTCTTGGGAGAAGAGGGCGGCCAGGCGTTCGCGGTCGGATTTCGAGAACGGCATCAGGCTGCAGGAGTGTCGGCGGACGGCTGATCGTCGGGGAAGTCGTCGTGGCTCTTCGGAGGCACGCTGCACATCTTGAAGATCGTGAAGGCGCAGCCGCCGAAAACGAGCGACCAGGAGACGGCCAGCAGGATCATGCCGTTGGTGTCGACCCCGAACAGGCCCGGATACGAGGCGATGAGCAGCAGCAGCGGATACCCCCAGAGGGCCGCGGGCAGCCAGTAGGAGTCCTTGTCCTCGTCGTGGAACCGCTTCCAGATGAAGTGCATGAACAGCGCGATCACGGCGAGCATGCCGGCGCGGCAGGCCCAGATGTACGGCCGGTTGGCCACCGGAACGGCCTGCATCACGAGAATTCCCCAGCCGTCCTGGACGCCCCAGGCGAACAGCAGGATCAGGATATAGATCGGAGTGATATATTTCATGATATAGTAGAAAATGCGCGGAATGTGCATGTCACACCCCTTGTGCATCTCTTTCCACGCGTTTTCCCCGCCATAGATCCACATGAACAGGACGACCTCGAGCAGAGCGAACACGACGAGGCCCAGGGTGCCGACCCAGTAGTCCATCTCGTCGACCATGCCGAATTCGTAGAAGAACACGCAGGCATGCGAGAAGACGAGAGTGATCGAGGTGACGAGCAGCACGGCCTTGTGGTGCGTCAGCTTCATCTCGTCCTTCAGAAACGTGATGGCCGGCGTCAGAAGCGCGACCGACGAGGTGATGCCGGCGATGAACAGCAGGCCGAACCAGATGGCGCCGAAGAACCAGCCCATCGAGATGCGCGAGAAGATGAGGGGCATGCACTGGAACCCGAGATCGAAGGAGCCGCTGCGGGCGATCTCGGTCGTCACGGCGGGGCCGAAGAAGGCGACGGCGGCGGGGATCGCGATCGAGCCCCCGAGCACGACCTCGGCGAACTCGTTCAGGGATGCCGTCGAAAGGCCGGTCAGCACGACGTCGTCCTTGTTCGAGAGGTAGCTGGCATACGCCTGGATTGCCCCCTGGCCGAGCGAGAGGGTGAAGAAGATCTGGCCGGCTGCGGCGAGCCAGATCGAGGCCTTGCCCAGCTCGTCGAACTTCGGAACCCACAGGAAGTTGAGACCGTCGTAGATGCTCCAGGAGCAGCCGACGGGGTGGCCCATCGTCAGAACGCGGATGGCAAGAATGATCGCGAAGACGAACAGCACCGGCATGCCGATCTTGCCGAGCTGCTCGATGCCGGCCGAGAGGCCGCGGTACAGGAAGTAGAAGTTCAGCAGAACGGTAATGAGGAAAAACGTGTATGCCGTGCTGCCGGTGCTGAAATACTTCGCGTTCAGCGGCACTTCGACGTACGGCTTCTTCTTCTGGTCGAGGCGGGTGTCGAACGCATCCCAGGCGCCGTCGCGCGCCGGGTCATACTTCAGGAGGGGGGCGACTTCCGATGCGTTGGTGCAGGCCGTGACGGACTGGATCTCCTGCACCGTGGCCGCCCGCGTCAGCTTCAGTTTCTCCCGGACCCCGAGGAACTCCTTGAAGAACCGGCCCATCTCCTCGCGCTTTTCGACCATGGTGGAGCCGGGAATCTCGTTGTACCGGCCCGTGACCGAAAAGTAACTGAACGAGAGGGTCCAGGACTCGATGTAGCAGTAATACACCGCGGTCAGCAGCCCCAGGATGATGCCGAGAACGCCGAGATACTTGGCGATCGGCTTTTTCACGATCCGGTGCATGACGCCCGGCATCGTGCCATGGCCGAGCGTGCCGCCGTACCGGCCGATGCCCCATTCGATCCACATCAGCGGAATGCCGAGGATCAGAAAGGCGATGAAGTAGGGAACCATGAACGCGCCGCCGCCGTTGGCCGCCGCCTTTGCGGGGAACCGCAGGAAGTTGCCGAGCCCGACGGCGTTGCCGGCCATCGCCAGGATGAGGCCGACCCGGGAGCCCCAGTGTTCGCGCTTCACCGGCGGTTCGCCTCCGCTCTGGGGGGCGGGTGGATGGTGTTTTGCTTTGTCCCTGTTCGGCATGCTCGATCTGCTCCTGGAATAAGAATGAATCAGCTCGAACCAGGAAATGCAGACCAGTTTCGGGACACAAAAGCCGCCATGAACTTCAAGGCGCCTGAATCCCCTCGTGGTGGGAGCGTATCTGATCTGGCCGCAACCTGGCGCGGAACGATGCTACACGAGTCGGCCCCGTTGCGCAACCCTGCGCAGAGGGGATTTCTCAGCGGATGCCGCGTTCGTAGGGCTGGCCCAGGGCCGCGGGCGCGCATTGGCTGCGGGTGCGGGAGGCCGTGGCACCCTGGACGAGCGCGGCGAGGGTCGCGAGATACGGCAGCATCATCAGAAGATTCGGGGAGATGCCATACGGCTGGAGGAAATACTGGCCGACGAAGAGGCAGCCGAACGTCAGGGAGCCGATGAGGGCGCGCGCGGGGTTCCACAGCGAGAACATCGTGAGGGCGACGACGATCCAGCCGCGACCGGCGGTCATTCCCTCGATCCAGGCCGGGATATAGGCGAGCGAGAGATACCCGCCGGCGGCGCCCGCGAAGCCTCCTCCTATAACGACGGATATCATACGAACGAATACGACATCGACGCTCATCGCCTCGGCGGCGTGTGGGTTTTCACCCGCCGCCCGGACGGCCAGGCCCGCTCTCGTGCGGAAGAGAAACAGCCACAGGGCCGGCACCGCGGCGAATGAAAGATAGACGAGGATATCCTGACTGAACAGGGCTTTCCCCAGAACGGGAAGCTCGCTCAGGAGGGGAAGCGGGGCTTCGGCGAACCGGCAGGGCAGGGGTTTTCCGATCAGGCTGCGGCCGATCAGGCCGCTGAGTCCGAGACCGAGGGTGGTGAGGGCCAGGCCGGAGACCACCTGGTTGGCCCGCAGCAGCACGGTCAGAACGGCATGCACCAGCGCCAGGAGTGCCCCGGCGGCCACGGCGGCGGCGAATCCGAGCCAGGGGCTTTGGGTGTGGAATCCGACGGCGAACCCCGTCACGGCCCCGACCGCCATCATCCCCTCGACGCCGAGATTCATGATGCCGGCCCGCTCGGTGAGAATCTCGCCCAGAGTGCCGAAGAGAAGCGGGGTGCTGGCGGCGATACTGCGCCCGATCACCGAAGTGAGAAGCTCCGTCATCGCGGTCCTCCTTCGGCAGAGCGGCGAACGAGCCGGTGGGAGATGAGATACTCGCCGGCGAGGATCGCGACCAGCACCAGTCCGTTGAAGATGTTCACCGTGGCGAACGGCAGGCCGAGAGAGGTCTGGATGATGTCGCCGCCGACCAGCAGGCCCCCGAACAGAAGGGCTGAAAGCCAGGTCCAGCCCGGGTGGAGACGGGCCAGAAACGCCGTCAGGATCGCGGTGAAGCCGTATCCCGACGAGATCGACCACGGGTAGGTGAGATGATGATGGAGGCCGGCGATCTCTGATGAGCCGGCGATGCCTGCCAGGATGCCGCTCAGGACCATCAGCGACAGGATCGTGCGGCCGAAGGGGATGCCGGCATAGGCGGCTGCGGCCGGGTTTTCCCCGACGACACGGACGTCGTAGCCGAACCGGGTCCGGCTCGAGATCAGCGTCAGGACGACGACGGCCGCCGCGGCGAGTACCAGCGGAAACCAGGAGAGACGGGAGCCGTAAAAGGTCGGCAGCCACAGCGCGTTGGGCAGATCGTCGGAGTAGGGGAAACCGAACTGCGTCTTCCCTTTGAGAGGGCCGTAGATCAGATACTGGACGAACTCGGCGGCGACATAATTGAGCAGCAGCGAGCTCACGGCCTCATTGACTCCCCACCGGATGCGCATCAGCGCAGGAACGGCTGCCCAGGCTCCGCCGGCAACGGCGCCGGCGGCGAACATGAGAACGATGCCGGGCCAGCCTGCGAGAGTCGGACCGAGGTGGAGTCCGACGCAGGTCGCCGCGACAGCTCCGAACAGGAGCTGGCCTTCGGCGCCGATGTTCCAGACACGGGCCCGGAAACACAGGGCGAGACCGGCGCCGATCAGGGTCAGGGGGACTGCTTTGGTGACCGTTTCCTTGAAGCCATACCAGCTTCCGAACGAGCCCGTCGCCATTTTCAGCATCGCTGTGACGGGCGGGATGCCCATCAGCAGAAACACCAGGCCGCCGAGGGCGAGGCCGGCCGCAATCGAGGCGGCCATGCAGACGGCGATCCGGAGGGAGGCGGGAGTGGCGACGGGAACGAGCTGCCAGCGATGAATGGTCATGGTCGCTCCTCCGGTGTGGGCTCGGCGCCGCCCATGAGCAGGCCGAGGCGGTCCCGGTCGGCTCGGCCGGTCGGAATCAGCGCCCGGATCTTCCCGCGGAACATGACGCCGATCCGGTCGCTGATCGCCAGGAGCTCGTCGAGATCCTCCGAGACGAGCAGGATGGCCGCTCCGGCCTCCCTGCGCTCGAGCAGCACTCGGTGGATGAGCGCGGCGGCGGCGATGTCGACCCCGTAGGTCGGGTGAGCTGCGAGAAGCAGCTTCGGAGCCGCATCGAGCTCGCGGCCGAGGAGGAACTTCTGGATGTTGCCGCCCGAAAGGGTACGGATCGGGGCGTGCGGGCCCGGTGCGGCGATCTCATACTCCGCGATCAGCCGCTGTGCCCGCTCCCGGGCGCGACCGGAAGAGAGAAAACCATGCGTGGAGAAGGCGGCGCGATGAGCGTCGCGGAGCATCGCGTTGTCGGTGAGGCTGAAGGCCGGGATGGTGCCGGTGTGCAGGCGGTCTTCGGGAACGAAGGCGACTCCGGCGGCGGTGCGGGCGCGGATGTCGAGGGTGGTCAGTTCTGTTCCGCAGAGGCGGATTGTGCCGGAGGTTGCGGGGCGCAGACCGGCGATGGTTTCGAGCAGTTCGCGCTGGCCGTTGCCGGCGATGCCCGCGATGCCGACGATCTCGCCTTCGCGCACCCGGAGACTGGCCCCCTCGAGCGTTGCCGGGCCGCGGTTTCCGGCGGCCGAGAGGTCGTGAACTTCGAGGATGTCAGCGGAACGGGGCGGGGTTCTCGTGACGGGCAGGCGCTCGATCTGGCGGCCGACCATCATGCGGGCGAGGGATTCCTGGTCGGTTTCGCCTGTCGCGCAGCTTCCGGCGAGGCGGCCGTGGCGAAGGACGACGACCCGCCCGGTGACGGCGAGAACCTCGTCGAGCTTGTGACTGATGAAGATGATTCCGTGGCCTTCGGCCGTCATGCGGCGCAGGAGGCTGAACAGTTCGTCGGCTTCGCGCGGGGTCAGGACCGAGGTCGGTTCGTCGAGAACGAGCCACTGCGCGCCCGTCATCAGGGCTTTCAGGAGTTCGACCCGCTGTTGTTCGCCCGCGGAAAGGCTGCCGACGACCGCATCGGGAGCGATGGTGAATCCATACCGGGCTTCGAACTCGCGGATCCGTTCCCGGGCATGGCGGACGGGATTCCAGAACGGGGCGTCGGGCAGGGCCAGCGCCAGGTGTTCGGCGACGGTATGGTTCGAAACCAGCATGAAATGCTGATGAACCATGCCGATCCCGAGGTCGCGGGCGGCGCGCGGGGAGGAAACGGAGACGGGCGCGCCGTCGATCGAGATCGTGCCGGCATCGGGCTGGTGCAGGCCGAAGAGGATATTCATCAGCGTGCTTTTCCCGGCGCCGTTCTCGCCGAGCAGGCCGACCACCTCGCCGGCCGAGACGGAGAGATCGATCCCGGCGTTGGCCTGGATGTCCCCGAACCGCTTCGAGATGCCGTGCATCTCGAGGCGCTGGTGGCGGATCGTCATTTCGGAAGCGTCGCGTCGACGCCGTCGACGAACCAGTCGATCGCCCAGAGTTGGTCGTGGGAAGCGCGCTCGCCGGCCTTGATCCGGACCGTGCCTGCCTGGTCCTTGATCGGGCCGGTGAACGGATCGAACAGGACGGTGGGCTCGCTCATCTGGGCGAGCCTCTTGAATACCAGATCATATATATTCGTTGCGCCGAGGACCGGGTCGGTGATCTGCACGGCTTTGAGGGGTTCGACGAAGGCCGGGTTCACGGGAACGTCGGGAAGCCCGCCGATCCGGCAGGCGCCTTCGCCGAGCAGCCACCAGTGGTCGGCCGGTTTCCAGGTGCCGGTGTAGATGGAGGTCAGGATCGACTCGTACATCACGCTCCAGTCGACGAGCTGGCCCGAGACGACCGAGTGCTCGCCGAACTTTTGCATTGGGCTGTAATGCGAGAAGGTGAAGACCGGTTTCCCTTTCTGCGTGTGTTCTTCGCCGACCTGGATGACGGCGGGCGAGTCCTCGGAAAAGGCGAGCGCGTCGCAGCCTTCGGCCACGAGCGCCTCGGCCGCCTCGCGGGCTTTCGCGGGATCATACCAGGAGAACAGCCACTTCACCTGCACGCGGGCCTTGGGATTCGCCTCGCGGGCGCCGAGGGCGAAGGCATTGATGTGCCGGACGACCTCGGGAATCGGGTGGGCGGCGACGTAGCCGAGTTTCCCCGACTTCGAGAGCGCTCCGGCCATGAGGCCGTTCAGATAATACGCCTGATATAATTCGGCAAAGTATGTACCAAGGTTTGTGCCGCGCTTGTACCCCGAACAGTGCAGGAAGGTGCGGTCCGGATACCGGGCGGCGGCCGCGGCGGTGTCATTCATGTAGCCGAAGCTGGTCGTGAAGATGACGTTGCACTGCTCCTCGTTGACGAGCCGGTCGATGACGCGGGCGCAGTCGCCTTCGGCGACGGACTCGACGAACGTCGTCTCGAGCCAGGGAAACAGCTTGACGACGTGTTGCCGGGCCAGTTCGTGCGCGTTTGTCCAACCGAAGTCGCCGATCGGGCCAACGTAGACGAAGCCGGCCTTGATCTTCTTCCCCGCGGCCGGGGCAGCCGCATCCTGGGCGATGGCTGCCATGGAACACACGACGAAAAGCGCGACGAAAACGATGCGGAGCAGGGCACGCATGGGTATCCTCCCGGTGTCTGATCTGTGACGTATTGTCACGCACCCGCCCCCAAATTGCAACCTTCCGCTGACTTCAGAAGTGTCGGAAAAAAAGTTCTATCGCTGTTGAAAACTGACCCTCTCACGCCGTTTCGATCATGTCCAGAAACGCCTTCAAAGATTCCGCCGTGGTGCAATACTGATCATCATGTTCGGTGTTACCGTTCTGGTCTGCTTGAGTGCCGAGCCTTACAAGTCGCTCAAACAGCGGACTGCCATGCCATATCAGTTGATGACTTTCGAAATGTTCATCGAAAATCTCCGGTGAACTGGTTACGCGAGTCACTGCCTCCGCCCCGGGAAGTTGCAAGGAGTAGGTCATCGGTTCGAGGGGCCGGCATGTCACACCTTTTGGCAGGAGACTCTTCGTGGACAGGATCCGGTCCATATCTGCAGGTGACACCGGAGGGACCGGCAATCCCGGAGGGCGCACGTCGGCATCACTGATCGCGTCGATATCAAAGCCTCCCCTGTCTGCCAGTTCGACGCGATTCAAGATGTCATCTATGAAGTCCTTCCGCATGCTCGATCGGTCGACGGCCCCACACAGCACGGCCCGTTCGAAGTCCCCGGGAAGCTGGGCGAGGATCGGCTGAAGACGTCCGACAACGCCGTTGAACAGATCGATTCGCCTGCTCAAGGCAAAATATATATCTGCCTCTATAGTATCTGCATAGGCGAGGTTGACAACCCGGACATCCGCATATTTCTGGCCGATCCGGTCGATACGGCCGATGCGCTGCTCGACTTTCATCGGGTTCCAGGGCAGGTCATAATTGATGAGCGCCCCGCAGGTCTGGAGGTTCAACCCTTCGCCTGCGGCATCGGTGCAGATCATGACCCGAACCTGCCGGGTATTCAGATACCGCTTGATCATTTCCTTGCTGCACGCCGTCCACACGCCGCTTGAATCCCGATACTGGCCGCCCGCGCCGCAGAAACAGCCGATGGGAATTTCCAGTTGATCCGACAGGAACTCCTTGAGGTAATCCATCGTGTCGGTGTATTGGGTGAATACGATCGCAGCGTCGAAACCGCCGTCCATCAAACGACGAATTTCTTTCGACAGGCGAAGGGCCTTGGAATCGGTGCCGAGCTTGGCGATCGCTCGAAGAAGTTCGAGAATGCTTTCCCTTTTTTCGACCAGCGCGGCTTCATTCAGAACCTCTTCGGGAGCATCGGTAGCGACGCTTTCCTCACCGAGATCGTCCGTCAGGTCATCATCCTCGATACAGCCCGTTCCCGCGACCGCCGGGAACGCATCGTCCCGAGGCAGCCGCTCCAGGCTGTTCATCAGCGTCTTTTTCAACGCATGGAAACTGCTCGCCATGCGCCGCCGGTAAATCGTCATGATGAACCCGACCGAAGGCTTCTGCTTCAGCGAAGCGGCCTGGTATGTCGAACTGATGTATTCCTCGACCGCCTGATAGAGCTGCTGTTCTGCCGGATTCATTTCGATGGCGAGATCCTCGACCAACCGCCTGGGAACATTCTGAGTGAGCAGGCCGCGCCTGTAATACTCCCGAAGCAGGGTCCGGGTGTGCCTCGACATGAGCGCCCGAACGGGGCTCCCGATTTTCAGAAGCGCCAGGGCGCCCATTCGCTGTTTCGGGGAAAGGCGCTTGATCGGGATCAGGCTGCCCGGTTCCCGCAAGGCATCGAGAATCTTTTTCCGATCGATCGTGGTGAGGGAAAGATGCCCGGCAACTCGGTCGATTTCCGATTCGGGCAGGGGGCCGAACCGCGCCTCACAGACCTGAAAAAGCCGGGCCATCCGTTGAAGACCCGGGTCGTCGACAGGCCGCTGGACATCTTCGAAAAACCGGACGAACGTCTCATCAGACCATTCCTCGGGCATCCCGAGCAGATCGAGAAGATCCCACACCTCGACGGGTGCGACCTGCATCGGCGTGGCCGTGAGCAGAAGAAGCGACTCCGTTTTCTGCCGAAGCGCCCGCATCAGGCGGAGAAGCAGGTTGGCCCCTCCCTCCTGGGTCGTGCCCGCGCCACGTCTTCGCGCATGGTGGGCTTCGTCGAGAACGACCATATCCCAGGGCTGGGCTTCTTCCAGCTCTTTCTGCCGTTCCCGCCGCCGGGCAAGCTGGCTGGAAACCAGCAGGCATGGCTCCCGGTTCCAGACATCGGACTCGACGCTCGTTTCCGATGGGCCCTCCGCGCCGTGATACCGGGGGTATACGAGATACTGTCCGGTATATATCGGAACGATGAGATTGAACTTTTCGTACAATTCCCCCTGCCACTGCCTGAGCACCGCCTTCGGCGCGAGGATCAGCAAGCGCCTGACCTTCCCGCTGATCAGCAGATGCCGGATGGCAAGGCCCGCCTCGATCGTCTTGCCGAGACCGACCTCGTCGGCGATCAGCAGGCGGATCGGCCAGCTTTTCAATAGTCTTTGATATGCACGAACCTGGTGCGGCCAGGGCGTCACTGTGCTCGTGGCGATCGCGACGGTCTGCCCGTCGTTCTGCCGCCGCGGCAGGGTTTTGATGAACGACCAGAGTTGCGCAAGCCTGGCAGGCGCGATCTCGGCCGGCAACGCGGCGGCATCCGGCTGGCATGGCCGGTTCTCCCGCTTCGCCACCGGCTTTCCGATGAGCAATGGGTCGCGATCCGGAATGAACGACAACAGCTTTTCCCGAACAGCGGTTGGGATGTCGAAGACCTCGGCGGACTTTGCCGTATTGGTCCAGAGCGCATGAAAATCGGCCTCGGCTTTCGAAATCCGCTTCCGGTCCCATTCTCCACGCCAGGAACAGCTTACGGAAAACGACTCCCAATTGTGTTTCCAGCCTGCTTCCGTTTCATTCAGCGACCCCGAAAAGGCCAGGGTATTGCTCTCCCTGTCCGTGATCAGGCCCACCTTTGCATGAACGAGCCCGACCCCGGCCAGAGGATTGCCCTTCGCAAGCCGGGGAACAGCCACCTTTATCTGAAGATGGCCATGCGCCACCATCCACGCCAGCCAGCCGAGTCGCTCCCGCTGTTCTTCCGGACTGCCCACCAGATCGGGGACCTCCCGAAGTATGCGGTCGGATAGAACCTCCTGGATTTTCAACCCCTGCTCGATCCTCGCGACATCCTCGGCCGTAAGGGTGCAGCCCGAGACGAGCTCCATCTTCCCGCCGTTCCGCAACAGGCCCAGAAGGCCGTTGGCGACAACATTCAGCACTCCGCCGGAAAAGTAGCCGGTCACCCGTCGATAGAGCGTTCCGCAACGTAGCGCCGGTTCGTAGAACGTCGCGATCAGGTCGCCGTCTTCATGGCTGTAGGATGGATGCCAATCTGTATTCGGCAACAGACAGTCGGCTGAACTCATGACTTCGCATCCCCAAAGATCTTCCGGAGTTCCATCACGTCGGGCTCCTGTTCGCACCTGTAGAGCTGATCGGGAGCATTGAGGTGCTCAGGGTGCCGGCGGTGGATGATCCGGCACTCGATCAGCCGCTTCAGATACCGGTCACGAATATGAGCGGGGTTCCGCCTCAGCAATCCGGCCAGCTCATCCAGTCTCAATTCGCGTGCGCGGCAGAGACGAACGATGATTTGAGCGAGGCCGACGGGTGAGAGCCTCCGCCGTTTTACAGCCGGAAGGGCAATGGCCAGAAGAGCTTCGTCAAAGTGAGCCGATGTATCACTATGCTGATAGATTTTGCCGTTATGTGGGCGTGAATCGTCGTTATGTGGGCGTGAATCGCCGTTATGTGGGCATGGTTCGCCGGTATGTGTGCGTGAGTCATCGCTCTGTGGAGTTTGCCCTGCGTTGAGCCGGCCTGGACCATCATCGTGCGCCTGGCCAGTCAGGCCGTCGGTTCCGGGTTCCGCCGCGCCCGGCGATGAGCTCGGCAAGGGAAAATACTTCGCCCCCCGCTTGTTCCCTTCCTGCCGCAGCCAACCACGGGTGACAAGTGCGTGAAGACTCCGGGTGATATCGGTCGGATGATCATCGACGATCTCCTGAAGCCTGACGTTCGTCACGCAACCCTCGACCTGTGCGGTGACCAGGGCCTGGATTTCAAAGGGGGAAAGCGAAGCGAATGCGCTTTTGAGCCTGTTTTTCAATGCTTCGAGAATCTCGGGTGGATGCAGGCTGACGAACGGCATTCTGACATACACGCGGGCAGGTTCTACGAGCTCCTCGATAGCGGGTTTTCGCCACTGCTGGGAAGCCCAGCCCCGGAAGATCTTGGCCATTCCGGAGCCCGCCTTCTCGCCGCCGCCGATGAGCTGGAACATGGTCTGAAGCGAGCGGTTGCGGCAATCGCTGATGTTCCCGCTCGTGGTGATGAGCGAGAGGGGGACCAGGAACGTCCCGGGGTTGGCAAACTCGAGGCCGAGGCGCGTATGCTGAATGACGACGCCGCCGGTTCCTGCGTAGTCGGCATGGATCAGGGCATTGACCAGAGCTTCACGAACGGCCTCGTGAACGACCGTTTCCCCTTTCCGCAAAAGCTCACCATCGAGCTGGAAGGGCACCGAAAGGTTGGCGTTCAGGCGCTGAATCGTGGTGAAGAAAAAGCTGAAGAGATTGCCGGGCCATGTTCCATCCGGAATGATGCGAAGGTCCCACCGGATGTTGGGATCGTCAGAAAGCTTCTCCCGGTAGTCGACATGGTAGGCCGGGAACGCCTCGTTCGAGCGTATGGCCGCCCACTTTCCGAACATGAGGATTCCGGCGGCGGTGATCCCTTCCTCCTCGGAGCGACGATCCCGGCGCCAGCCGCCCAGGGCCTCGAGGAAGGGAAGGTCATCGAGCTCGAGGAACGGATGGGCGGGCGTTCGGGAAGACAACCGCTGGCGGTACTGGTGAAGCGAGACGGTATCGATGTCTTTGAGCGTAAACCCGGGAAGGATGCGGCTGTCTACGGGATCATCGCCCTGTTCGGCGATCATGCGTTTGATCAGGCCCGGGTCGGCGCGGTGATCACCCTCGGAATGACGCCGGAACGTGCCTTCGAAGGGGTTTTTCCCCAGAAAGACGGGCCGCTTTTGCCGTGGTGCCCGAGGGACGGAAATGACGAGGACCTGGAGATCCCCGACGGGCACGACGGCCACGTCCTTGTGGAGAAGGAGGTTGCAACTGACGGTGTTGCTGTTATGGGCTCCGTCCCAGAGCTCTTTCTCGATGGCCTGCGGGTTCTTCAGGCCGTCGATGCGGAACTGCCCGCCAACCTCGGAGACACCCAGAACGATGATGCCGCCGTCGGTGTTGGCGAAGGCGCTGTATGTCTCCCACGCGCTCCGAGGGAAGCCGCCCTGCGCCGCCTTTACCTCGAAATCGAACCGCTCTCCGATGCTGAGACGACGTCGGAGGTCGGATTCATCGAGGATGCGTGCGATTGCACGCGGGGTGGCGTCCGTCATTCGAACTCCAGCGCCCATTGCTTGGGTTCGGGAATGTCTTTGGCAAAGCAGAAACGGCGGATCTTGTCGAGGGCGTCGGCATCTGCCGCCGCGTGGGTGACAGGCGAGTTTTTGGGGCCGGCGGCGAGTCGGGGGGCGGGAAGGACGTGGAGAAGCGTATCGAGCGCCTGGTGGAAATCCTGGTCTCCCAGCCGTTTCGCCTGTTCGAGGTATGACCTTGCTGCTTCGAGGGTTTGTGTGCGAACGAGGTGAGCGGCGTTGTGGAGGTCGTCGAGAAGGGTTTCACCGGCCTTTCCAAGCGTGCCCGCCTGTGCCCGGGCTGAACTGTCGAGCAGGGTGACGTCGTTCCCTTTCACGGTCAGGATGTGGTTCCGGAGGGAGCCGTCGAAATTGACGCCGACGACGCGGGCAAGCTTGAGAGCCTCATCGGCGGGGAACTGGACCGACCCGAAGCAGTCCCAGGCCAGGGCGAAGAACTCGGTTGCGGGGTCGAGAGCGGCTTTCCGCTGGACTTCGACCAGCCGGCCGAGACGCCATTGTTTCACCTCGCGCCGGGCGGCGAGGAGGGCATCCTCCGGCCGCACGGCATAGGGATCGAAATCCTCTTCCTCGTCGAGCTGGAGCTGGGCACCCTTGACCGGCTCGGGCTTCTGGATGGCGCGGCCACGCTGCATCGGCCAATGTTTGGAAAAGACTTCGAGGGCGGGGCCGAAGCAGGCAAGATACAGATCGACGCCGCGGATGCCGTTGTCCTGGAAGTTTTGGACCCGCTCGCGGACGGTGCGGGCGACCTCGGGCTCGACCTCTTCCCAGTAGGTCGCGGCTTTGGCCGGATCGTCGGTTCGGGGGCGGCAGACGAGGAAGATGGTACTTTTGGCGGCGTTCTTGTCCTTGATGTGGAGCGAGCCTTCGGCCTCGGTGTTGATGGGCCAGCTCGCGGTGATGACGAAGCCGGCTTCGATCAGTCCCTTGGCAAGGGCATCCCAGGCCCCGGTCGCCTTGTGGGTGAACATCAGGACCATGATGCCGTCGGGTTTGAGAACGCGGCGGCACTCGGTGAAGATCGACTGCATCCGCTCCTGGTAGTCGCGTTTGGCGCGCTTCTCCGCGCCGCCGGAGCCGCGAACCTGCTTGAATTCCTTGAACCGGGCGACGTTGGCGACCGCCTCGGAATCCTTGTCGGTCAGGTAGGACATGAACTGTTCGGGGAAGAGCAGACCGGCTGTCCGCTTGAGCCAGACGTAGAAGAAGTCCGAGAGCTCGGCATACATGACATTGGCGTAGTAGGGCGGATCCATGACCACCGAATCGATCGAACCGTCGGGGATGTGGGACAGCCGATCGCCGGAGCCGCAGGAAACGGTGATGGAGCGCGCGGTCGGATTCGGCTTCGCAGAAGAAAAATCGAAGCTGGGCTGAGAGGCTGATGGCTGTTTGCCCGGAGCGGTCTGCGGGCCGCCGGAAAGTTCGATCAGCTCTTCGAGCGCCTTGCCGGTCTGCTCGATCGCCCAATCGTAGCCAAGGCCGGTGATGGTGGGGGCCATCTCGGCAAAGGACCAGAGAAAGGCAAAATCATGGCGATCAAAGACACCCGCCAGGACCTCGCGATTGGCATGCCACCGGACACCACGCGCGTTGTAATTCAACAGCTTATCCATCGCGAAGGCGAGGTAGGTGAAGGCGGCGCGGTCGATCTCAGACAGTTTTTCGGGGCCCCCGCATTCTCTGACCAGATCTTGGAACACCTCGACCCCAACACAATGGCCGTAGAGCTGCCTGGGTGCGAAAAGGTCACGCCAGAGGGTCATTCCGTAGCGGCGAGGCTCTTCGGTCTTGTTTCCAGCAAGGACTTCTTCTTCTGGAACAAGGCCGCGGGCCAGCCA
>JAKQOH010000080.1 GCA_029565415.1 Candidatus Rifleibacteriota bacterium
CGGCTGCGCTTCGATGGCCGTTCTATCTTTGACGGCTCGCGGAAAACGCTCTGACGGGAGATTCCCGCAATCGGGAAGGTCATCCCGAAGGTCGATTTTTTTGAGCGAAAGGAAAATTTTGAATCCCTTCGTGATGCGCTGAATGTTCAAGCCGAGTTTGCCGGCCGACGGCGGCACGGCACCGGCATCATCCAGCCTGACGTCTTCCATCTCTTCAAGGGTTTCGTAGGGGAGCGCCTGGATGCTTTCCATCACCTCGGTGGCGATGTTCGTTCCGATGAATTCTTCGATCGTCTCACGCGTGCTTCCATGGGAAGAAGCCAGCATCCAGAGCAGGGGAAGCAGACCCAGGGCCAGGACGGCAACGGCGGCCACCAACTCGATCATGGCAAATGCACATCGTTTGGTATATTTCCGCAAAACGCAGATCATCCAGCCGCTCATTGATATGGCTCACTTTTCCAGATGTTTCTTCGGGTTCCGAGGTGCACCCTGAGACCTCGTTTATGGGCGTCCGGATCGAAGACTCCGAATGCGGGATCCCAGACGATGGTGAACCGATCTTCCTTGGTGGTAACAGGGCCTTTGAAGATGGAATGCTCAACCTTCGAGAAATCGAGATATCGAACGGCAAGACCGCCCTTGATGCGCAAGCCTGTTTCACCTGTCCGCCGCAGCGTTCCCGAAGAAATGAAGAACGCCTGGTATTCCTTCCCGCCCGCAAGGACGATATCGCCGTCCTTCGCTGCGGTTGCCAGGGTCAGCGGCGAAACGGAATCGCCGGCGGGAGCACGGACGAGTGCGCACGCAACGTTCAGATTTCCTTCCGAGAGAATCACCATCCCGCCGTCACGATACTTGAGCGTTCCGAGGTTTTCCCCAATGGTCAGATTCCCCCCTGTGACGGTGACGATCCCGCCCTGGAGGTCCAGATAATGCTCGTTTCCGATCTTCCTGATGAAACACGATTCAAAGTCGGTATTTCGTACGAAATGCGTCGTTTTCCGTCGGAGGTCGAATGAATTATCCGCCGGGGACGAGAACTGAGCCCACCCCTTGAGGTCCTGCTGAGAAAACGGCCACAGAGCGCTCAGATTTCCAACCATCAGCGGCTTGTGCGCAGTGTTGCGAAGAAGTAACGAGTCGCCCCGGCCTTCGCCGGCTTCGCGGAAGAAAAATCGTTCGACATCCATCTCATCGTTCGACAGACTCTTTTCGGTTCCGTCATCGGCGACAGGCCGGATGGTGTCGGGAAGCGTCTTGAGCGAATGGGTGCTCGGAAGCCAGTTTTTCAAATGCGACTCTTCCCGCATGTTGTTCTGCAGAATCTGATCGTAGGCCGACATGGGAAACGCTTCGATCGATTTCGACATGAACTCTGCGACATACTCCTTCAACCCCAGGATGTCCTTTCCAAGCTTCCATTCGATGGCGGCATAATCGCGTTCGAGGCACTGATCCCGATTGTAACAGTATTTCTCCTCGATCTGGTCCCACGAATCCATTCCTCCGCTTTTCTCGAACTGGATTTGCTCGTCCGGATGCAGTTTGTATGTATAGTGTTTCGTATCATTCGTAATGGGAAAGAACGGGAGATATTGAAAATTCGGCACTGGCTTTTTGTTCAGAACATCGTTCAGATATACGTCCCAGAAATTCTTTTTGCCCACTTCGATGGCGTGCTTGACCGCACCGTATATCTGAAAATAACACGTCTGCTGCTCGAACCGGAGCAGCAGAGGCCCGAGAACGACCGTCGGCGATCTGCGATCGACCACGTGCCCGTCGGCAATGAACAGATCGCCCATCGGATAGACGAGCGAGCCGTTGAACGACAGATGCTTGTTCTGATCGGCAGCATAGTAGTTCTGGAGGGGATGCGTTTCCTTTCCTTTCCGGAGTTCCCATCCGTAAATGGATTTGACCCGGGGCCCCATGACCGCATTCCAGATCCGTGGAGAGAGGGAATAGAACCCGAATCGCTGGAGAATGAACATGACTCCCTTGAAAATG